>PFUQ01000098.1 GCA_002790175.1 Flavobacteriales bacterium CG_4_9_14_3_um_filter_32_8 | reverse complement strand
CCTTTATTTTTAAACGGAAGTTACACCTTGGTGAAGTATCGTAAAAAAAAGCTTTATAAAGTATTGGTTGACTATAAGAAAACCCAAACTTTACCCCAATGGGTAAGAAAAAGAGCCAATAAATTGTTGGTTCGTTATGATGATTTAGAAATGGATTATTAAGGCTTTTGGTATTCAGCTCCTTTTAAAACACCATTTTTATCAAAATACAACAAAATGCTAAATTTCTGATTTTCGTTGGCGGTAATATATTTTTCTAAAAAACTGTTTTCCTCAACCGATTCGTTGTATTTTACCACATCTATTCGCATTAAATTGGCGTTAAGTTCACCAAAATAAACCACCAT
Source organism: Flavobacteriales bacterium CG_4_9_14_3_um_filter_32_8 (assembly GCA_002790175.1). GTDB lineage: Bacteria > Bacteroidota > Bacteroidia > Flavobacteriales_E > Vicingaceae. Next base: position 7,465 of record PFUQ01000098.1, on the reverse strand, counting down.
GGGCGAAGTTTTTTTGGTGGATTGCAAAAATAAACTTTGATCTGTTTTTATTAAGTTGATGGGCTGTTTATCAAAGCTGTTGGGAAGAGTTTTTAAGATAGAATCGATAATAGCAATCTCCATTTTTCCTGTGCTACTTTGTTGGTAAAAAATAGTGTTATCCAACGATAAAACAGAAGGGGATATAGCAAACTGAAATTTATCATTTTTGTAGTACTTTTTAATTGCCAGTGTTTTTTTAAATGTTCCACCAAAGTGAGCTTTTATTGCTTTCTTACAAACAATGTTATTCGTTAAAAAAGAGATGGCTTGTTCATAAAGGACATTAGGTTGACTAATTTCTTGTTGGACAGTATCTTTACTAATTTTTGTTGTGTCTTTTACAACACCCAAATGCATTTTATCGCTGTCATGACCTTCTCCAGCTACGAGAACTCCTTTTTGATAATGAGAAATATATTTTTTTTCATTGATATCTTTTCTAATCCATCTTTTGTGTTTGAGTCCTTTTTTGTAACGCCCATAAATTCTTACATTCTTATAAGCCCAATAACCGTGTTTCACCCCATTTTGATATGTTCCTTTAACCAAAATAATTCCTTTTTCATCATACCAAGTCCATTCGCCATTTATTTTATTGTTGGCAAAAACAGTAAATACTTTTAATCTTCCAGAAGGGTAATAAACCTTATAAATTCCATTTTGTCCATTAACATTAAATGTTTTCTCGATGGCTATTTTTGAAGTGTCATCGGCAAAAACGCCAAACTTTTTTGTAAAATAGGAGGAGGAGTTGATGGGCTTATAAATAACTTTTATGGTTTCAAAAATAGTATCTAGTTGAACAACTTCATCAACAACTTGGGCAGAAAAGGAAGTTGAAAAAAGAAAAAAGAAAAAAAATAATATTGATTTTATTTTAGCCATATTTTGGTTGCCAAATTACAAATAATATCCTTAAATTTTTTTACAATCCTTTTTGATAATTAGTACACATTAGTTGATTTTTATTGGTTGAGTTTATCGAAGAACTCTTCTATTTCTCAATAAATTTTTTATCTTTACGCTTCAAATATGAAACAGCAAACATTGTGTAATGCCCTATCATTTAAGTAGTTAATTATGGAAAATATAAAAACAGTTGCTATTCTTTGTGCAGGAGGTCCTGCTCCCGGAATTAATACAGTAGTTGCCACCATCACCAAGCGATTTTTATCTGATGGTTATCGCGTTATTGGTTTAAACCATGGCTATAGCACACTTTTTAAAGAGGAAACCAATTACATTGAATTAACCTACGAAATTGCTGACCGTATCTATTTAAAAGGTGGCTCTTATTTAAAAATGAGCAGGTATAAACCAAAAAACGAAGAGTTTAATGACCGTTTTTTTAAAAAAGAAAACATTACATTGCTAGTTACCATTGGTGGGGATGATACTGCTTCTACAGCCAACCGAATAAGTCTTTTTTTAGAAGAACACCATGTAAACATTCAAAACATACACGTTCCAAAAACAATTGATAATGACCTTCCATTACCTTCTGGTATTTTCACGTTTGGTTTTCAAACAGCAAAAGATGAAGGTGCTAGACTTGCTAAAACAATTTTGGAAGATGCTCGCACCAACGACACTTGGTTTGTTGTATCTGCCATGGGGAGAACAGCTGGGCATTTAGCTTTAGGAATTGGTAATGCTTGTCATTACCCTATGATTATTATTCCTGAAATGTTTTATAAAACCAAAGTTACATTCGACAACATCATGAAATTGATTATTTCAACGATGGTCAAAAGAAAAATAATGGGAATTAATTTTGGAGGAGTAATTATTTCCGAAGGAGTTTTTCACCATATTGATGAAGAAACTATAAAAAATTCAGGTATCATTTTCTCTTATGATGAACATGGACACCCCGAATTAGGTTTGTTGAGTAAATCGCATATTTTTAATCAATTGTTGGAGGTAGAACTAAAAAAATTGAATTTAAAAATTAAATGCCGCCCAGTAGAAATTGGTTATGCAACAAGATGTGTTGACCCAATAGCGTTCGACCTTCGGTTTTGCACTACCCTTGGTTATGCAGTTAAAGAACTTTACGACAATGGCGACTCAAGATGTATCGTTATTTCTACTCCACAAGGTGAATACAAAGCATTGTCAATGGCAGAAATTTCTAACGATGAAGGAATTATAGCTCCTCGATTAGTTGACATGCAAAGTCAAGAAACAAAAAGCATGATGAGAAGTTTTGAAACATTGAGAACTAGCGATTTTGAAGCAGCCAAAAAGTATTTGCCTGATCCAGAAAATTATACCATGAAAAGTATTCTTAAATTCGAACTTTAGGCTGTTAATTTTATTGCTTTATGAATGTTTTGATAAGAAAAGCTACCCAAAATGATTTGCCTGAAGTATTAGCGTTGGTGAAGGAGTTAGCTCTTTATGAAAAAGCTCCGAATGAAGTTACCATTACTTTACAAGAATTAGAAAAAGATGGTTTTGGTGAGCATCCTTTGTTTTGGATAATTTTGGCAGAGGTGGAAGCAAAAATTATTGGAATGTCTTTTTATTACATTCGTTATTCTACTTGGAAAGGCAAGTGTTTGTATTTAGAAGACATTATAGTTAAAGAGACATTTAGAGGTCAAAAAGTTGGAGAATTGTTATTTAAAGAAACCATTAAAATTGCCCATGAAATGAATGCTAAATTATTAAATTGGCAAGTGTTAGATTGGAACGAACCTGCTCTTAATTTTTACAAAAAATTTAATGCAGTGCTTGACCCGACTTGGATTAATGGGAAGATTACAATTAGATAATTAGATAATGAAGCAATGTGTAAATTAATAACTTATTCCTTACTCCTTTTTACTTTATGACTAAGGTATATAAATTTGGTGGAGCTTCGGTAAAAGATGCCAATGCAGTAAAAAATGTTGGTGACATTATCCAACTAACTAACGACAACTTATTAGTCGTGATTTCTGCTATGGGAAAAACAACCAATGCCTTAGAAAAAGTGGCGGAAGCTTATTTTAATCGAGATAAAAAATGTGTTGTTTATTTAGAGGAAGTTAAGAAATATCATTTCGACATCTTAAACGATTTATTTGAGAACAAAAAACACCCTATTTTTAATGAAATTCACAATACTTTTATTGAAATTGAATGGGAAATTGAAACAGAACCGACTCGAGAATACGATTATGTATATGACCAAATTGTAGCTGTCGGAGAATTACTTTCCACCAAAATTGTAAGTTCTTATTTAAATGAAGTTTCCATCAAAAATGAATGGATAGACGTAAGAACAATTATTCAAACCGACAACACTTACCGAAATGCTAAAATAAATTGGACGTTAACAGAACAATTAACTCAAAAAATTATTCAACCTTTATTTAATAAAAAAGAACAAACCATACTCATTACACAAGGATTTATTGGTTCCAGTTCCGAACTTTTTACCACAACTTTGGGTCGGGAAGGTTCTGATTTTACCGCTGGAATTATGGCGTATTGCATCAATGCAGAAAGTGTAACCATTTGGAAAGATGTTCCAGGTATGCTCAATGCCGACCCAAAATGGTTTGACGATACCAAAAAAATTGACAATATTTCTTACCACGAAGCAGTTGAGTTGGCGTATTATGGGGCTTCTGTTATTCACCCAAAAACCATAAAACCACTACACAATAAAAACATTCCGCTTTACATCAAATCGTTTGTATCGCCTCACGAAGAAGGAACGTTAATCAACAACAACACCATAAAGGATGAGGCTATTCCCTCTTTTATTTTTAAAATGAATCAAGCACTAATTTCTATTGCTGCCATAGATTACTCGTTTATTGTGGAAGATAATTTGAGCCAGATTTTTGGCGTGTTTGCTAATTTGGGCATCACCATCAATTTAATGCAAAATTCTGCCATCAGTTTTTCGGTTTGTATAGATTTTGACAACCAAAAATTTCCAAAACTAATCGAAGAATTACGAAAAGATTATAAAGTGTTGTACAACGAAAATTTAGAATTGGTCACCATTCGCCATTACGACCAACAAACCATCGACAGAGTTACGCTCCATAAAAAAATTATTGTAGAACAAAAAAGCAGAAATACTGCCCGTTTGGTGATGAAAAATTAATACCCTTTTGCTTCTAGCCAATACACAATCGCATCCTTATCTAAATTAATAACCGCCTTACCTTGTTTATTAATAATTTTGGCTAATTCATCAATAAATCCAGTAATTTTTTCTTCCTTAGCCATTTCTTTTAAAATCTTAAAAATTGCCATTTCAGCAACTCCATACTTATTTAGTTCAGCAATAGAAAATATCCATTCTATATTTCTTAGTGCCAATTCAAAATGTTTTAAATCAATGTAAATAAAGGTTTGTAAAATAAGTGAAGAAATTGCCAAATCGTGTCTAAATTTTTTGGCTTTCATGTCGAACATTTTAAAACAACTGTTGCTCCACTTTAAACACTGCTTATTGTCTTTTAAGAAAAAATAAGCCAACGCCATATTAAATTCACAAATCATTTTGGCCTGCATACTTTTTTTATCACTTACTGCGTGATACCAAACTTCCATTTCATTAAGGGTTTCTATAATTTTTTTTCTATCTCTAAGATGAAGATAATAACCGAGTTTCAGATTAAACTTGGTATCAAAAAAAGAAGCTTTTACGTGGTCGAATTTTAATTCAACGTGGTCTAATTTTTCTAAATACAAAGGATATTCTTTGGGATAACCTTGAAAATAATAGTACAACAAAATATTATTCAATGAGGAAGCGTATCGTATTGGATTTTCTTTAATTTGATGCGGGTTTTGTTCTAAAAATTCTAGCAATCTTTTTTTATAATAGAACTCTTTTTTCTCATCTCTAAGAATCGCATTACCTATCCCTTTTAAAAACAAATAATCAACTTTGGTATAAAAATTTCTAATGTCTTTTTCATCCAGTTTCATTAATTCATGATTAAAAATTTCTTGTACTGGCTTCACCGTTTGTTCTGTGCTTTTAATAGATGATTTGGTTATTTTCTCCATTTTTTTAATCAAAAAATTCATCTGCATTTGCTGGTTGTATCTGTCTAAATAAAGGTGAGTTTCTTTCACCACATCTTCATTTAACATGGTTTTAGACACATAATCTTCATTTCTTCTTTCCCAGTAATTAATTAAAAGCAAATAATGAGTCAAATCGTATTTTTCAGCAATTTTTTTGGCTTGAGTAATTTTTTTATGACACAATTTATAAAGTCCTTTCCAAAATAAAACTTCAATTTCGGTAAGGTATTCGTTGAGTTCAATACTCTTTTTAGCTTTTTGATGGTGATTACTTAAACTTTTTAAAATTAAATTCATTAAGTAATTCTTAGCTACAGAAAATTGGCGAACAAAATCTTCATTTTTAAAATGTTTTAACAAAGCGATTTCATCATATTCTTTTTGAGTATGAATGGCATTAAACAACTTTACATAATTATTGCTCTCCTTATGAATAGAAGTAAAAATAGTAAAGTATCGTTTCTCCGATTTGGTTAACGAATGAATTAATTCAAACAATAATTCTTTGCTTTTCATTTTTTTTGTTTAGAAAGCTAAATTTATCTATTTTTTTAATACTTCAACGATTTTTATTGAATTATTAAAATGAACGTGGTAGTTAGCTAATTCAATCTTTTCAACAGAGTAAAACAAATATTGCAACACCACAATAGTTCATTAATATATTTTTTAACTTTTAAAGTTCATCTTGTTAATTTTTAAATTTTTAACAAATTTTAGAATACTAAATAATAATTTTATTTTAGTTGGTAATTACCGTTCTAGGACTTACTTTTAGTGGGATTTTAATTTGATAAACGATGAAAAAATTAGTATTTCTATTATTTATTTTAATAACTCCTCAAGTTATTGTTGCACAAAACTTAGTACCTAACCCAAGTTTTGAGACTTATATCAATTGTCCACAAGGTCCTAGCACCTTTGGTACCGATGTTCCACCATGGAGTACGCCTGATACTGCTACACCTGATTATTATAATGTATGTGCTGTCCCAATACCAATGGTTCCTTCAATGGATGTGCCTTCAAATATACAGGGGTATCAAAACGCCAGGACTGGTTTTGGTTATGCAGGTATAATAAGTGCAGACAATACGATTCCTGCATTTCCTGACGATTGGAGAGAATATTTGCAAGTTCAACTAACATCTCCTTTAGTTGCTGGCACTCAATATTGTATTGAATTCTACTGGAGTCTAGCGGATGTATCTCCCTACTATGTAGAAGAAATTGGTGTTTACTTATCAAATACTCAAATTAATTTACTTCAAAGTAATGCTTTACCTTTTACACCTCAGGTAGAGCAGACTGGTACACCATTAAATGATACTACAAATTGGGTTGCTTTTCAACAAAATTATACTGCTGTAGGTGGCGAAAGTTTTATTACTATCGGTAACTTTCATAATCCATCTTCCACTACTACAGGTAGTACAGGTACGGCGTGTAATATAGCAGCTGGAGGTTGTTTTGCTTATTACTATATAGATGATGTAAGTGTAGAAGCAGGATCATGTTGTTTTTCTAGTGTAACACCTGTTGCACCTCAATGTGAAACTAATCCTCCAGTTACATTAATACCAACTGCATCTGGAGGAATATGGAGTTCTGTTCCAGTTACAGCTGGCTTAAATACCTCAACAGGAGTTTTTGATCCATCCGTTGCCGGAATAGGGGCTTATGATATAATTTACACTTTATCTTGTGGTGCTGACACTATTACAATTCAAGTTATTAATTGTTCTGCATTATCTGTTTGTGTAGAAACTAATGGAGATTTAACCGTTACTGGAGGTAATGGACCTTACACTTGGAATGAATGGGTGCCTGCAGCTTCAACTCCAATTACTACTTCTGCTCAATGTACAGCTTGTGGAGGTACTTGGACTTTAGGAAGTTGTTTCAACCCATTTCCAATTCCTCTTGATTCATGTAACACCCCTGCAGGTTGGTCAAATTTTGGCTCAGGAATAACTATTACTCCTCCAGTTGGTGCAGATACCGTTCAAGTAACAGATGGATTTGGTAATAATTTAATAATTTACAACATTGGAACATTACCTCCGTGCAGCGGTTGCGATGCAACAATAACCCAAGCTGGTCCTTTTTGCACAAATACTGCAGCTAGTAATCTAACTGCCGCCCAAACTGGTGGTACATGGACTGGAACAGGAATTACCAACTCAACCAATGGAACTTTTAACCCTGCTACTGCTGGAACAGGAAGTTTTGTGATTACTTACACGTTGCCAGCTTGTAGTGATACCATGACCATAGTGGTAAATCCATTACCAAATACAGGTACAAATGGAGCAATATCACTTTGTACAACAGACCCATCAACTGATTTATTTAACCAGTTGGGAGGTTCACCAAATGT
>PFUQ01000001.1 GCA_002790175.1 Flavobacteriales bacterium CG_4_9_14_3_um_filter_32_8 | reverse complement strand
AAATATGCCTTGCATCTTATTTATTATCTTTGTTTTTTGAAAGAAATCAATTTTTAGAACCCACCTTAAACCAGTTAACTACTTCCTTATACTGAATATTTTTATCTTCTAAAAGATGTGTAAATTCATTCGTTTGTTGGTGATGAACATAATCCTTTTTCCATGTTTGGTGGTTTAAGCACAATTGTTTAATGGATGCTAAAATAAATTTTAGTTCTTGATTAGTGGTTGTCGGGTGCAATGACAGTCTAATCCATCCTGGTTTATGATCTAAAATTCCACAAGCTATTTCTGAAGTAATGGAGTGAGAATAATTTTTATCTACATGAAGCAAATAATGGCCATAAGTTCCAGCACAAGAACAACCTCCTCGAGTTTGTATTCCAAATTTATCATTTAATAATTTTACAGCCAAGTTGTAATGTAAATCATCGATATAAAATGAAACAATAGACAATCTATTCGTATTTTTTGGGGCTAAAATATGTAAATTAGAAATAGTTTTTAGTTTTTCCCAAACTACATTTAAAAGCTCATGCTCTCGAGCGAGCATCTTATCAACTCCCATTTTATTTTTAAGCTGAATGCATAAAGCTGTTCTTATCACTTGCAAAAAACCAGGTGTTCCACCATCTTCACGAGCTTCAATATTTGCAACATAAGCATGTTCTCCCCAAGGATTTGTCCATTCAACAGTTCCTCCACCAGGATTGTCAGGAATTTTATTGGTGTATAATTTACTATTAAAAATTAAAACACCTGAAGTTCCGGGTCCACCTAAAAATTTATGTGGAGAGAAATAAATGGCATCTAACTTTTCTTGCTCATTCTTGGGATTCATATCAATATTGATGTAGGGTGCAGAGCAAGCAAAATCGACAAAACAAAGTCCATTATTTTTATGCATAAGTGCAGCGATTTCGTGGTAAGGTGTAAAAACCCCAGTAACATTAGAACAAGAAGTTATCGCTGCAATTTTAGTGTTTCTATTTTTATATTTTTCTAGCAACTTTTTTAGGTGATTCATATCCACTAAACCATCACTATTTGGATTAATAACCACTACCTCTGCAATAGTTTCTAACCAAGAAGTTTGATTAGAATGATGTTCCATGTGGGTAACAAACACTATTGGACGTTCTTGCTCGGGGATAATAACTTTATTTTTATATTTTTCATGAATCCGTAGCCCTAAAATACGTTGAAATTTATTGATTGCTCCAGTCATTCCTGCATCACAGGTAATGATTACTTCTTGTTGTGAAGCATTCACATGGTCTTTAATTATTTTTTGTGCAACATGGTAAGCAATGGTCATGCTTGAGCCAGTTTTGGTGGTTTCGGTATGTGTATTGGCTACAAATGGATAAAATTTAGTTAAAAGAGTTTTTTCAATTGGAGCATACATTCGTCCACTTGCCGTCCAATCGGTATAAATAATTTTTTGTTCGCCATAAGGTGAAGTAAAAGTTTGATTAATTCCAATACTATTTTCTCGAAACTGTTTAAAGTGTTTTTCTAACATACATCTATTCTTGAGTGACAAAAATAGTTAAAGAATTGTAATGAAAAGTACTGATTTAATAGTTCTATATTGGAATCTTATAAATTTTTAAAAAACTTACAGTTACTCAATTACCAACTTAATCCATTGATTATTTATTTTCAGCAAATACAATCCTTTTACAAAATTAGCAACATCAATAACATTATCATTTAAGCTATAATTAGTCACTTCCATGCCTGCATAATTAAAAATTTGCAACATTTCAATAACTAATTCATTAGCTCCATTGATTATTACTTTATTTTTTGCTGGATTAGGATAAACACTAAATGTTGTGGTTGTATGTTCGTTAATTAAAGTAGTTATAAACGAATAAGGGGCAGAAATTTCACTACAACCATCTTGAAAAAATACCACAACCGTATAATTTCCAGTTTGAGTTGGGATAATACTAAGTTGATTAGAATTAGCAATTGGTGTTCCATTCAAATACCAAGTATAACTTAATCCGGTTACAGTGGAAACTAACTGTCCTGAAGTATAGTTAATAGTTGGAACTGGGTTTGGAACACACGTTTGATTAAAAGTAACTTTGGAAGAAAGTGAAAGAGAATCATTAAAAATTGCAAAAGCATTACAATCTCCCTTTAACGTATAATCTAACCAAGTATTAACAAAATCATAGGTAATATCTTGTTGCTCAGCTCTTGTGATAGAAATTCCTGTTGAAGAGGTACTTTCTCCAAAATCGCAATTAAAATTGGTATTGGCAAAATAACAATGTCCTCCACCCAAAATATTGATAAAAGTTTTACAACTAGATGCTAAATTGTTATACATAGGAGTTGCATGATCGACAGCTGGAGCAACACCATCATTGCTTCCAGACAAAACAACTGAAGGAACAGTTACACTTAATGCTGAATTAATGGATGAAACGCCATTGGTTGAAGATTCTGCTGGAGCAAAGCCTATCAATGTTTTTAAATTTGTATTTCCATTGGTGGATAAAGAATCTGCGGCTAAGAAAGCAGCACCACCTCCCATCGAATGACCCATTAAAGCAGTTTCTGATGCAACAACACCATATAATAAAGAACTAAATGTTGCTCCTTCTGTTTGCATTCTGACAATTAAAAATTGTAAATCCCAACCAAATTGCTGGTGGTCGGTACTAAGCATATTGCCTTCTGTTCGTGGGAATGCCATAATGTATCCTCTTGGAACAAATTCTTCCCATAAATTTTGATAAGCATCCCATGCCATTACAAAACCATGTCCAAAAATAATTACAGGAAAAGAATCTTGAACGGCTGGAGTGTTTGTTCCTGCGGTAGTAGCAGGATAATAAATCTCTGTTTGAATAGCTCTATTTCCTCTGTTTGGATCCTGAAAAGTGATGGTGGTATGTCCAATTTGATATTGAGCAAATGTGGTTGTTGAAATCAATAATAAACCAGAGATAACAATAGCTAATAATGTAGTTGAATTTTTCATTTTTTTTGGTTTTTGTTTTAATCAAAAGTACTTTAGCCTTTAATTAAAAAAAATTCTCGTACTTTTATTCCAATCAGATGAATTAAATGGATTTTCTCATTCAAAAAATAGTTAGTTGTTGCAACCCTCAACAACTATTTTTATTTAAAAATTATTTGAATTCAAAAAGTCAAAACTTACCCTTTCAACTGATTTCTTGTTTAGAAAAATATCCCGATAAAAATATCAATTTTTATAGCAAAGTGGTTTATGGAACTGATACTAAGGAATCCTTAAAAAAATTAAACCAACTCAACTCTCACACCTTAAAACTTTTTTCTTTTGTTAGCCAAAATTTTCCAACCTTTTTAATCCAAAACATTGCAAAAACTGAATTCCTTATTTTTGAAAACAAAGATGAAGAAGCATTAGAAAAATTAAATTTATTAATTGAAATTGCCGAAAAAATAGAAGATTATCCTAGCATCATTCAAATTGGTCATCTTGTAAAACAACATTTTAATACCAATAAAAATCTCATAAAAAAAATTAATGATACTGCATTTATTAAGCATGCTGCTGAATGTGTTTTTGAACTTGAGGCAATGTTGTACAAACAAAATGAAGTCATTAATTTTAACATTCACGAGAAATATGAGGTGAAGGATAAAGCGTTGAATTATTTTAGAAATTTATTTAATTCTAATTCCAAATCTGTTCAAATTATTGCAAAACAATCTTACTTAAACATTTTAAGTAGTACCAATCACAAAACATTTTATGAAAAAAGAACACTTGCTTTAATAAAAGAAACCATAAAACAAGTCGAAAATAATGCTTATTTACTGATAGCTCAGCATAAAGAAAAAATAATGAGTTTGGATTACATGTTAATTAAACACACTCGACTAGTTTTAGAAGACAAAGAGATTAACCAAACTTGTTCCAAAATTATATCTAAATGGCAAACAAATTATGCCAATGATGCTAGATTGGAAAACGGATTAATTTTCGCTTTAAGCATTAAAGGAAGTTATTACATCACTAATTATTTTCACAGCAAAATAAACACTAAACTGAAAGATGAAATAAAGAAAATAGTTGAAATCTGCACCCAACTTTCTACTAAAATAAATTGGGAAAAAGAAGGCTATTTAAGGTACATCAACTTTTACAATGTTTTTTCAATGTTCTTAATTCTAAATAACGAGGAGCAAAAAGGAATTAAGAACATTGAAAAAGTTTTACACGAATACCAACAAAAATCGTTTTCTAAACTCTATGATAGTTTATTTGTTATCCTAATAATGGCTTATTTTAAAGCAAATGATGTGGAGCAAATTATCAATACTTACTCTAGATATAAGAAATTAACGAAGTCAAAAATTGCTATCGAAGAAAATGATTTAGTGATAAAAGCCATTTATTATTGCACTCAACTAAAAGAAACGAATAAATTGCAATACCATAAAAAGCTTGAAAACATTATGAAAGAGTTGAATAAAAATTCAAGCATGAAGAATAACCTTTTACTTATTCAACGTATGCAATGCTCAATTCAGTAATTTTGCCTCATGGCATTTCAACTTATATCCGATTTTCTTCCTACTGGCGACCAACCCGAAGCAATAAAACAATTAGTGGAAGGATTAAATTCAGGAACTAAATCTCAAACATTATTGGGAGTTACAGGTTCTGGAAAAACATTTACCATTGCCAATGTTATTGAAAAAATTCAACGTCCAACTTTAGTGTTGAGTCATAATAAAACCTTGGCAGCCCAACTTTATGGAGAATTTAAACAGTTTTTTCCTGATAACGCTGTCGAATATTTTGTGTCCTATTACGATTATTACCAACCAGAAGCGTACTTACCTGTTACAGACACCTATATCGAGAAGGACATGTCGATTAATGATGAAATTGAGAAATTGAGATTAAGCACTACTACTTCCTTACTCTCTGGCAGACAAGACGTACTTGTTGTAGCTTCTGTTTCTTGTATTTATGGAATCGGGAATCCAAAAGATTTTCAGGAAAATATTATTAAAATTAAAACTGGCGATGTGATTCCTCGAAACAAGTTTTTGTTGAAATTGGTTCAAAGTCTGTACTCGAGAACAGAAAATGATTTTCAACGAGGAAATTTTAGAGTTAAAGGTGATACTGTAGATATTTATCCTGCTTATGCAGAAATTGCTTATCGAATTTATTTTTTCGGTAATGAGATTGAAGAAATTGAATCGTTCGACCCCATTAATGGGAACATGTTGGAAGAGTTCGACTTTTTAAATATTTATCCTGCCAACATTTTTAATACTACCAAAGAAAGAATGCATGGTGCTATTTTCGAAATACAAGATGATTTGGTGAAACAAGTGGAGTATTACAAAGAAATTGGCAAACATTTAGAAGCAAAAAGATTAGAAGACCGAGTAACTTACGATTTAGAAATGATGCGTGAATTGGGCTATTGCTCAGGTATTGAAAACTACTCTCGTTATTTTGATGGACGAGGTGCTGGTTCAAGACCTTTCTGCTTGTTGGATTACTTTCCGAAAGATTTTTTATTGGTCATCGATGAAAGTCATGTTACTGTTTCACAAATTGGAGCCATGTATGGAGGAGACCGTTCTCGTAAACAAAATTTGGTAGAATATGGTTTCCGATTGCCCTCAGCAATGGACAATCGTCCTTTAAAATTTGATGAATTTGAAAGTATAGTGGGACAAACCATTTATGTAAGTGCTACTCCTGCCAATTATGAATTAGAAAAATCGGAAGGAATTATTGTGGAACAAATTATTCGCCCCACAGGTTTATTAGATCCTAAAATAGAAGTTCGTCCAAGTTTAACACAGATTGATGATTTAATGGAGGAAATTGCCATAAGAGCTGAAAAAGACGAACGGGTTTTAGTAACTACACTTACCAAAAGAATGGCGGAAGAATTAGATAAATATTTTGATAATGCAGGAATTCGTTGTCGGTACATCCACTCGGAAGTAGAAACCATTGAACGTGTTGAAATATTGCGTGATTTACGTTTGGGCTTATTTGATGTGTTAATTGGAGTAAATCTGTTACGAGAAGGATTGGATTTGCCTGAAGTTTCTTTAGTGGCGATATTAGATGCCGATAAAGAAGGGTTTTTAAGGTCGGAACGCTCCTTAACACAAACGGCTGGTAGAGCTGCTCGTAATGTAAATGGATTGGTAATTATGTACGCCGACAAAATCACCAACTCGATGCAAAAAACAATTGATGGAACCAATAGAAAAAGAGAAAAGCAAGCCTTATATAATGCTGCACATAGTATTACACCTACCACCATTATTAAATCAGAATCACAAATAATTGGTCAGACAAAAGTTATCGAAGATGCTTACGATGTTCAAGTTGCCCAAGAGAAACTGAACATTGCCGCCGACCCAATTGTGCAATATATGAATAAAGACCAATTACATAAATTATTGGAAGAAACGCAACGCAGAATGAAAAAAGCTGCCAAAGAAGAAGATTTTATAGAAGCTGCTCGTTTGCGTGATGAAATGATGGAGTTAGGGAGAATGTTGAATAAATAGTTAGGAAGACCGAAGTCAGAAGAACGAAGTCAGAAGAACGAAGTCAGAAGACCGAAGTCAGAAGACCGAAGTCAGAAGACCGAAGTCAGAAGTCAGAAGACCGAAGTAGGAAGGCTGTGAACTGAAGACTGTGAACTGAGAACTACTTCTTACTCGCATCAAACAAAATGGCTTTTTCATCTGCAGTTAAACTATCATAACCCGATTTGGCAATTTTATCTAAAATGGAATCTACTTTTTTTTGATTGGATAGTTTTTGAGCATTGTAATCGTAATCGGATTTTGTTTGCCCCGTCTTTTTATAAACCACTTTCATTTTCTTTTGTAGTTTAAATAAGTTTTTTAAATAATCCAACCATCGACTAAATCCTACTGTAAAATCTTTTCCTTTTTTAAGTTGTTGAATGTAAAAGAAACCAAATAATGCACCACCAAGGTGTGCAATATGACCACCGGCATTGCTTTGTGGAATGCTTATTAAATCTAACACCACATAACCAATGGCAATGTATTTGAACTTTACATTTCCAAAAAATAGTAATCTCACCACAAAATTGGGAACGTAAGTAGCTGCTGCAACCAATATTGCCATTACCGAAGCAGAAGCTCCTAATGCGACTGCTAATGGAGAAATATCTTTAAATACAGGTAATAAATTAAAAGCCAAAAGATAAAATAATCCCCCTACAAAACCTCCTAAAATATAAGTTACAACTAACTTTTTTTGACTTAAAAATTGTGTAAATATTTGTCCACCAAAATAAAGCACCAATAAGTTAAAAAGGATGTGCATAAACTGTTCATGCAGAAACATGTACGTAATAATGGTCCAAGGCTTATAAATGAGGGTGTTTAAATCGGCAGGCAAAGCCAACCAACTTATCAATATAGAAGTTCCGTTTTCGATATTAAACAACCAAAGAATTAGTCCTAGCAAATGTATTCCAACAAATACGGCAATATTCACCATAATCAATTTGATTAATGCCGAACCATTTTTGTATTGGTTTTTGATGTCGTCTATAAATGGGTTACTCATAGTTCAATTTTTCGTTCATTGCGAAGCCCAAGCATTGGAATTGAGCGTAGGAGCTGAAGCAATCTGTCCTTCGATTAGGCAGATTGCTTCCTGCTTCGTACCTCACAGTCGCAATGACGTATTTTCTTTAATAAAAACTACCTCTGTCTTTTTTCCAATATTGTATTAAGAAAAATCCAAACAACATACCTCCTAAATGTGCAAAATGAGCCACATTATCGGTTGGATTATTGGCGAAACCTGAATACAATTCGAG
>PFUQ01000051.1 GCA_002790175.1 Flavobacteriales bacterium CG_4_9_14_3_um_filter_32_8 | reverse complement strand
ATTTTAGGAATTAACCAATATAACATCCCAAAAGTTAAAAACCCATTCCACCCTAAAGCACCTATATGAACATGAGCAACAGTCCAGTCAGTATAATGACTAATAGCATTAACACTTTTTAGTGCCAACATTGGTCCTTCAAATGTTGCCATGCCATAAGCGGTTATCGCAACAACAAAGAATTTTAGTACGGCACTATCCCTAACCCTGTCCCATGCTCCACGCATGGTTAACAAACCATTAATCATGCCACCCCAAGATGGTGCTATTAACATTACAGAGAAAACGACTCCTAATGTTTGAACCCACCCTGGTAAAGCAGTATATAAAAGATGATGAGGTCCTGCCCATATATACAAGAATATTAATGCCCAAAAGTGTATGATAGATAATTTATAAGAATAAATAGGTCTTTTTACAGCTTTTGGAACAAAATAATACATTAACCCTAGATATGGTGTGGTTAAGAAAAATGCAACTGCATTATGTCCATACCACCATTGTACTAATGCATCTTGAACACCTGCGTACCAAGAATAACTTTTAAATAAACTAACTGGATATTCGAAAGAGTTAACGATATGTAAAACTGCAACGGTAACAAATGTGGCAATAAAAAACCAAATGGCTACGTATAAGTGACGTTCTCTTCTTTTTAAAATGGTAGCAAACATATTCCAACCAAAAACTACCCAAATTAATGTAATGGCGATATCAATTGGCCATTCTAATTCTGCATATTCTTTTCCTGTAGTAAAACCAGCTAACAATGTTATTGCAGCGGCTACGATAATTAGTTGCCAACCCCAAAAATTAATCATACTTAATTTATCGCTCCACATTCTAGCTTTTAGCAAACGTTGAAGAGAATAATAAACACCCGTAAAAATTCCGTTGCCAACAAATGCAAAAATTACAGCATTGGTGTGTAATGGTCTAGTTCTACCAAAAGTGGTAAATTCAAGATTAAAATTTAAAGCAGGAATGTAAATTTGAAATGCGACTAATAACCCAACTAACATACCAACTACACCCCATAGCATGGTGGCATAGGCAAACATTTTAACGATTTTGTTATCGTAATAGAATTTTTCAATTTGCTCTGACATTTTTTAAATTTTTTTATTTATGAATCGTTTTTATCTTTCAGTTTTTATCTCTTTATCCTCTACAATGTTTTCATTATCAAATAACATTCTAACAGATGGAGTATATCCATCTTCGTACTGTCCGGATTTAACAGACCATATAAATGCTATTAAAAACCCAGAAGCCACAATTAAACTCACAATGATTAAAATAAATAAAACACTCATCTAGATAAATTTTGATTGCAAATTAATATGTTCTACAACATATTATCTATGATTATCATCATATCTTAGTTTGTTTTTTAGCAAAGTCAATAGTACTTTTTTAAGTAGCAATTATAAAGAAAGTACGACAAATAAATATTATAATTTTTTATGTTGTGCTAAAAGATTTGAAGTTAATGTTACAAATACAACAACTGTAATTGAACTTAGAGGCATTAAAATGGCTGCAAAAACAGGTGAAAGCAAACCTGTTACAGCAAAATAAAGCCCAATAATATTATAGGAAAATGAAATAATAAAACTAGCTATAATGATATTAATACTGCTTTTACAATATAAGATAAATTGAGGTAATTTATCAAACACCGATGCATCTAAAATGGCATCGCAGGCAGGCGAAAATGTATTAACATCTTCTGAAATTGATATTCCAACATCGCTTTGTTTTAAAGCTCCTGCATCGTTTAATCCATCGCCAATCATTAACGTAACATTGCCTTTTTGTTGAAGAGATTTTATGTAGGCTAATTTATCTTCGGGAGTTTTATTAAATAAAAACTCGGCATCTACTCCAAAGTAGCTTTTCAAATTTTCAAGTTCGCTATTATTATCCCCTGAAATAAGGTTGATTTTAAAAAATGATTTTAGTTCAGCAATGATTGAACTTAACCCAGTTCGATAGCTGTTTTCTATTTGGAAATAGCCTAAATAAGATTCGTTAATTTTTAGATGTACTCGAGTAGCTGTTGACAAATTTTCAATGTAATTTTTAATAAATTTTTCAGAACCTAATTGAATTTTAATGTCATTAATTGTTGCCACTAATCCTTGCCCAAGTAGCTCTTTAAATGAATCAATCTCAACGTTTTTTTTTGCATCAATATAGTTAAAAACCAATTTACTTAAAGGGTGGGATGATTGTCTTAAAACAGAAGCAATTTGAATTTTCTGTTCTTCAGTTAATGGTGTGCCATAATAGGTAACATTATTTTTTGATGACTGTGTAATAGTTCCTGTTTTATCAAAGACAATGGTATTTATCTTAGCAAGACGTTCAATTACAGATGCATTCTTTAAGTAAAACTTATTTTTTCCTAATATTCGTAATACATTCCCAAAAGTAAAAGGTGCAGACAAAGCTAAGGCACAAGGACAAGCAATAATTAACACAGCAGTAAAGGAATTAATGGCAATCTTAGCATCAATTTTCCACCAGTAAGCAAGGCTTCCTATAGCGATAAAGAGAATAATAATGGTAAAATATTTACTTATTTTATTCATTATTCCATCAAATTTATCTTCATCGGCTTTTGTAAACGCCTCATCGTTCCATAATTGAGTAAGATAAGAATATGAAAGTTTTTTTATTACTTGCAATTGTATGGCTTGCCCTAATTGCTTTCCTCCTGCGTATATTTTGTCACCATTTTTTTTGAATATAGGATTTGCCTCTCCTGTAACAAAACTATTGTCGATATTGGCTTCTCCTGAAATTAATATAGCATCAACAGGTATAATTTCATTATTTCTAATCAATATCATATCACCTATAGTTAATTCAGAAACATAAATACTTTTTTCAATTTTATCAGCTGTAACAATAGTTGTAGCTATTGGAAAATATGATTTATAATCTCGTTCAAATGAAAGAATGTCGTATGTTTTTTGTTGGAAAATTCTACCGATTAGCATAAAAAAGATTAAAGCTGCCAATGAATCTAAATATCCAGAGCCAGTGTGGGAGAGTATTTCATAAATACTTCTAAAAAAAAGTGCTAAAATGCCCAAAGTTATTGGGATGTCTATATTGATAGTTTTGTGTATAACTGCTTGATATGCCGATTTTAAATATCCACTTGAACTATAGAGAATAATTGGTAGAGAAAGCACCATATTAATGTATCCAAAAAATTGAGAGAAAGCAGATTCTTTGATTGCATCAAGTCCAAAATATTCGGGTAAACTGATTAGCATAATATTACCAAAACAGAAACCAGCAATGCCTAGTTTATAAATCAAACTATGGTCAATCAATTTTTTTTTATTCGCTTTTAATTGGTCTAAATTTATAGTAGGATTGTACCCTATTGAAGCTAAAAGTTCTACCAATTTACGGAGGGATAAATTGTTGTGGTTAAATGAAATTTTTAACTCCTTTTTAAGAAAATTTACCCTCGATGATTTGATATGAATATTAAGTTTGTATAAATTTTCTAACAACCAAATACAAGAGCTACAATGTATTTGTGGTAAATAAAGATTGATAATACTTGTTTGGTCGTCTTGATAATCGAGAAGTTTATCAATTACCTTTGTATTTTCAAGATATTCGAATTTTTTATTAGTGTCTTTCGGTGGGGAAATTCCTGGAGTTGATTCAAGTTCGTAATAATTGCAAAGATTATTTTGGTTTAATATTTCATAAACTGTTTTACAACCTAAACAACAAAATTTCTTAGTATCGAATTTAATTAATTCATCCTCACAATTTTCACCACAATGGTAACATATTTCATGATTCTGCATATTTAGGATTGATTTAAATTACAAGAGTAAAATAAATTACCATTCCTCTTTTGCTTTAACGGCTATTTGAAACAACTCATTAAAATGAATGTTATATATTTCTTTTGGTCTTTTTAAGAAAAATGGTCGATACTCAGTTTGTTCCTTATTTAAATAATTTTGCTCAAAAGTTTGTTCCTCTCCCTTTTTTAATATCTCTCCATCTCCTATCAACACTATATTTTTTAAGGTAATTCTATATTTATTTTCTTTTAATTCAATTCTTACTACACCTTTATACTCTGTTTTATTTACAATTGGTGGCACACCTGCTACCCCTGTTTTTACAGGGTCTATTTTTTGAGGTTTTAATTTTGTAAAAATGGTATCTGCAACAACTTGTACCAACCAAAATTTTTCAGAGGCTTTAAAATAGGTAATTAGCTCTTGTTTAGTCATTTTAGTATCATATACTTTTTGCCATACCACTTCAGATTTATTTAATAAAAAATTAGCATCTTCCGCTTGGGCATCACTATTTCTTACAATTAATAAGGATAGCACAACTATTAGGTATTTCATCATTTTTTTTTGTAAATCTCTATTTTTAATGCTTCGTTTCGTTTTGCTCGTTGCATTTCGTTTTCATGGTCATCTTCGTCCCAACCACCACTTCCATTTTTAAATAATTGAAATTTAGAAAGTTGTACTTTTTGAGGCCAATTGTTGTTGTTTAAGTCGGTATCGGCTGTTTCTAGCCAAGGGTCCATATCAATGCTAACCACTTCTTTTTTAAAGAAAAATAATTTAGAAACATTTTTATCATTGGTTCTCCATATTTCGGCAGGAATTCTAACTACTTCTGTAGAACCATCTTTAAAAGTGAAATTTAAAATAATTGGCATCACTAACCCACCAATGTTTTCGAAATCCACATTGTAATAATTAAAATCTGATGCTAAAATTTTAATGTCTTTTTCATTCAATTTAGCAAGGTACTTATTGTATTCTTCTTGGTCTAATAATGTTGCTTCAAAAGGATCGTATGTATTGTAAAAATCAATAATGGAGGTATCTTTTTCGCTATAAGTAGTGATGTCGGTTTTATTTCTAGTAAAACCAATATGAACAGGTTCATTGGCTTTTAATTCTTTCGCAATGGCTTTTTCTACCGTAGGATTTTTAGTGTCAATTTTAAATCGTACCACTTTATTAATTGCTAAATCGACATGGTCGGTGGTATAAAACCAACCTCTCCAAAACCAATCCAAATCAACAGCAGAAGCGTCTTCCATTGTTCTAAAAAAATCTTCGGGAGTTGGATGTTTAAATTTCCAACGTTCGGCATACGTTTTAAAAGCAAAATCAAACAATTCTCTTCCCATCACTGTTTCTCTTAAAATATTTAGTGCTGCGGCAGGTTTGCCATAAGCATTGTTGCCAAATTGAATCAACGATTCGGAGTTGGTCATAATGGGTTCCAAGTATTTTTTATCTCCTTTCATGTAATCAACAATAGTGTAAGCAGGTCCTCTATGTGATGGATAATCTCTTTCCCAAGTTTGTTCAGTTAAATATTGAGTAAAGGTGTTTAATCCTTCATCCATCCATGTCCATTGGCGTTCATCAGAATTAATAATCATGGGAAAAAAATTATGTCCAACTTCGTGAATAATCACCCCAATCATAGCATATTTTGTTCGGTCAGAATAAGTGCCGTCTGCATTTGGTCTTCCACCATTAAAACAAATCATAGGGTATTCCATACCTATACTTTTAGAGTGTACCGAAATTGCCACAGGATAAGGATAATCGCAGGTATGTTTAGAATAAGTAGCAATGGTATGTGCAACTACTTTAGTACTGTATTTCCCCCAAAGAGGGTTGCCTTCTTTTGGATAATAACTCATTGCTAGGGTGGATTTTCCATTGTATTTTACTGTCATGGCATCAACAATAAATTTACGAGAACTAGCAAAAGCAAAATCCCGAACATTGGTGGCACTGTAAGACCAAGTTTTTGTTCCTTTTGCTTTAGTTTTCTCTGCTTTCTCGGCTTCTTCCTGAGTAACAATTAATACTGGAGTAACATATTCCGTTTGGGCTTTTTTAAATCGTTCTATTTGTTGGGAACTCAAAATAGAAGTAGCATTGGTAAGAACTCCAGTTGCACCAATAATATGGTCGGAAGGCACCGTAATATTAACTTTAAAATCACCAAAAGTTAAGGTAAATTCTCCATTGCCTAAAAACTGTTTATTTTGCCATCCTTCCACTTCGTTATATACTGCCATTCGAGGATAAAATTGAGCGATAGTGTATAAATAATTATCATCTGTTGGGAAATATTCATAACCCGACCTTCCACCAATTTCATCACGATTGTTGATGTTGTACCACCAACCAATTTTTAAAGCATACGATGCTCCAGGTAATAAAGGTGTTGGTAAATCAATACGCATCATGGTTTTATTGATGGTGTATTTTAAATCTTGTCCTTTTCCATCTTTCACATAATCTAATTTAAAACCGCCATCAAAGTCGTTGTGAAGTCTTGCTATTTCAGCAAAACTCATACTTTTATTGATATTGATGCTATTAATTAATTTAGTATCAGAATTTTTTGCACGCATATTCTGATCTAATTGAATCCACAAATAGCTCAATGGGTCTGGTGAATTATTTTTATAGGTAATTACTTCTTTTCCAGTTAATTTTTGCTTTTCATCGTCCAAAACAACATCAATTACATAACTTGCTTTTTGCTGGTAATATTGATGTCCTGGAGCCCCAGAAGCTGTTCTGTAAACATTTGGAGTAGCAAATTCTTCTTTTAATTGTTTAAATTTATTGGGACTGTAATTGTCTTGTGCAACTAATTGACTTGCTACAAGTAACATTACTAATGTGCTCAGTTTTCTCATGTTAATTGATAATTTCGTGAGATTCGCTCACTTTGTTTTTGTTAAAGGTATAAGTTGTTTTGTTTTCTTTAATTGTTAAATACACCGTATTGGTTTGTTCTGGAAAAGTTTCTATGAGTAATGAATTTTTTATTTCCACTTTTTTTGGGTATTCAATTTTTTCCGATTCGAGGTAACAATAAATAAAGTCATTATTATTGACTTCTTTTCCAATAAATTTAAAGCTGACTTTTTTTCCGTCCACCATTAATTGAAAATTACTATCGATGTATTTTTTTAAATACTCGTTTGCTTTTTCTATTTCTTTATCAGTTCCTAAATACATTTCTGGAATACCTGTAGCTTCAAGAGCATGCTCCAAATCGTGACCAATAAATTTAAGAGCTATTTCGAAATTTTGACTGGTTGTATTGTAAGCTGCTTCTGTAATAGAAACGTAGTATTTGTGCATAGCAAAGCTCATCAAAACCACTACTACTATCAAATAAAATAGCTTCTTTAACACGTTATTGGTTTAAAAAAAAGAGGTGCTAAAGTAATCAAAATTAATTTAAAAAAGATAATGCTTTAACAATTGCAGCGTCAAAATCTGAGAAGTTATCCCAATTTTTATCAGGATGTGCTTGACACAGAAGTTTTGGCATTGGTGTTTTATATTCGAAAAACTTAAAAAAATAAAGGAAACTAATTCCCTAACTCCAATTGGTTTTTAACCAAATTGAAATAATAATTTTTATTGGTTACCAACTTGTTACCATTGAAAGACAAGCCGAACCACAATCCATTTGGTCGTGTTGAGGAGTGAATTTTAGGTTGGGTTTTTTTGGCACAATTACTTTTTATCAGTTATTAAATTAACATTTTTAT
>PFUQ01000149.1 GCA_002790175.1 Flavobacteriales bacterium CG_4_9_14_3_um_filter_32_8 | reverse complement strand
TTTGTGATGAGCTGGAAAAATTTCAAGAATTGCTTCAGTTTTTAAAAACACAAGACACCAATAGAGGCATCATATTTTGTAAAACCAAAGCTGCCACTCAAAAATTAGTAAAACAATTGATTGCGAGAAACATACCTGCAGATGCCATTCATGGTGATTTGTTGCAAAAGGAAAGAGATAAAGCCATGCGTGCTTTTAAAAATGAAAGTGTGCAATTATTAGTTGCCACTGATATTGCTGCCAGAGGAATTGACATCAAAGAACTTTCTTTTGTGGTGCATTACCAATTGCCCGATAAAGAAGAGTATTACACACACCGAAGTGGAAGAACAGCTCGTGCTGGAAAGGAAGGAATATCGTTTAGTTTGGTAACCACTTTTGAAATGAAACAACTTCGGTATTTAGAAAAAAACTTAAACATTAGTTTTAATCAAGTGAGATAATTATGATAATATTAAACGGATGACTTTAAGTCATCCGTTTAATTCAAAAGTTATTTGATAAAATCAAAACAATTATCACCTTACCATTTTTATCAAGTAATTATCAACTTCGTTGTATAATTTGATATAATACATTCCTTTAGCCATTGTAGGAAGATTAATTAATTCTGTCTGTTGGTATAAAGATATGATAATTTGTTTATTAACAACAACTTGACCTAATGAATTTAATAGCATTACAGAATAGCTTCCTTTCTCTAAGTTAGTTAAGCCTAATACAATTGTATTGTCATTCATAAAAGAGGTTACTTGAGGTGTTCCTGCTAATTCATCAATGGTAGTACAAATGCTTACCGCAACATTTACCACATCAGTATTTACGCATAAATTTACATCAGTACCAGTAACTGTGTAGGTAGTATTTACAATAGGTGAAGGTGTTTGATTTTGCCCAGCACCTAAACCATTATCCCACATATAAGTTGAGGCTCCTGTTGCACTTAAATTTGCAGCATCTCCGGAGCATATTATTGTATCATTACTTGCTACCACATTTGGTAAAGCATTTACGATTGCTGTAACAGTACTTCTAGCACTTACGCAATCGGGTTCCTTTACTTTCCAATCGTAAAAGAAATAATAATAACTAGTAGCACCTGCACTATTACCAGTAATAGATGCTAAACCACTGATTGAATAAGGATAAGCTGCTCCAGCACTATTTCTAAACATATTAATTATAGAACTAGCTGATACTCCTAATTGGTAATTAGTTCCAGGAGAAACATTAAAGTTTAAAGGAACTGTACTAGTTCCATTTGGGAGATTTACAGTTGTTGTTTGTAAAACGACTCCTCCACTATTCCTTAATTCGATGGTTCGATTGCCTGCTGCACCAGAATAAACAACTACGGAAATAATTTCCATCGGTTGAAAAACATCAAAAATTAAATGCTGATTATTATTATAGTTGGCTCCAGCACCTGAATTGTTTGGTTTTCCTAAATTTTGTAATGGAGAGGTGATTACATCTTCTACATAATAAGAAGTAGTTGTGGATAATACTGGAGTAACGTAAGTGTTACCTGTATTAATAATGGAACCTCCAATAGCAACATTATACCAATTTAATGTTCCAACACCATTAGCTGAAAGGTTGGCAAAATTGTTTACGCAAACGGCATCACCATTAATTGTAGGAGCTGTTGGCATGTTAACAGAAATATAATTATTTTTAATTAAGTTACCATTTCCAATACCATTGGTTGCAGTTAATTGTACTGTAAATAAACCATTTGAGGTGTAAGTATGTGAAGGGTTTTGCTGAGTTGAACCATTTCCATCTCCAAAATCCCAAACCCATGAGGTTGGTCCATTATTAGAAATATCTGTAAAGTTGACCACTCCTGTGCAAGTAGTAACAACATCTGCAACAAAATTTACAGTAGGAACTTGGTTAGGCAATTGACATTGCCAATTAACTTGAAATCCATTATCCTCCACTCCCACATCAGAATGAAAAACAATAGTAATAGAACCTACTGTAGATGAAACTGTTGTAGGCACATTATTATCACAATAAGTATCAATTAAAGGAGAGGCTGTTGTTGGTCCATCATAAATTTTTACATAATCGTAATTACAACTTCCACTTGTACCAGGTTCTACAGCAAACGATATAAAAGTTAAATCGACAGTTGATGCTCCTGCTGGTGAAATGGTAATTTGTGCATCTTCGTTTGCACCGTATTGCCCACTTGATCCGCCACTATCATAAATAGTTCCTGCACATGCTGTTTGTGTACTTGCTGTTCCGTTGGTTGGTAAAATTGAAATACAAGCCAAATTAGAATCTATGGTGATGTAAGCGATTTTAGTGGTGGTATCTATACCACAAGTAGGTCCGCCGTTGGTAATTAATTCAACCGTAAATGTTCCGTATGAATTGTAAGTATTGCTTGGAGTGGTTAATGTACTAGTATTACCATCACCAAAATCCCAATTAAAAGAGATTCCATTCACACTTAAATTATTAAAATTTGCAGTGAAAGGTGCACTACATGAGCTAAGAACAGGAGCATCAAAATCACTAATAGTAACAGGTGAATAAATTGGTCCAACACCAACAGCATACCAAGCGTTGGTCACTTCTTGAACTTGAGTAGTGCATCCGCCAAACAAATCAACAGCAGCTTGTATGCTAAAAAATCGAGAATCAGCATATTCTGAAGCAGAAGTTAAATAAACGGTTAAGTTTCTAAAGGCAACTTGACCTGCTACAGTTAAGCCTAAGCTATTTACTGTATATGCATCTCCATTGTCGTTTGTTCCAACACCTCCATCTACCAACAAAACAAACCAAAAGTTTTGTACTCCACTATTGGTATGCACACCACCGTTATCACCACCAGATAAAGATGCCCAGTTAGTTCCAAAATAGGTATCTGGGTCTCCTTGAGAATTAGGATTTTCCATGTTACGAATAATAAATCCTAAATCATCACCCAACAACCAATCGGCTATTCCTGGTCGATTGATAAAGTCAATTGAAATACCGAAAATATCGCTAAAAGACTCGTTTAAAGCACCAGACTCTGCACTGTAAACCAAATTAGCAGTATTTTCTGTTAATCCATGTGTTATTTCATGTCCGGTAATGTCAATTGCTGTAAAAGGAGTACTGTTCCCACTCCCATCACCATAAGTCATTCTAGTTCCATCCCAAAATGCATTACCATAGTTATTATCATAATGAACCCAACTATCTAATTGAAACCCACTGTTATCAATACTATTTCTTCCATGTTGGTTTAAATAATAATCATAAGTCATTTCTGCGCCCCAATGTGCATCTAAACCAGCTTCTGTCATTACCCATGTTGCAGAGGTGTTAGTAATATTAGTATTTGGGTAACCTGTTGTATTTCCGCTGGTAAAAGTTCTAATGCCATTTCCTCTACCTGTTTCTTGTAAACGAAAATTTCCTCCGCCTTGATTATCACAGGTTATTGGTTTTGTGCCACTATAAAGTGTGGTTGCAGTTCCAAGAGCATCAATTTCATGAATTTTATTTTGTTCCCAAACAATTGCTCCAGTAGTAGCATTTACATATATTTCTCTTCTACTTAAAGGTTTTTCGGCATAAATGTTAAATTTATAAGCTAAAATCAACTCTTTCTTAATATCTCCATTAGTGTTTATTAAAACCAAATCCCCTTTAGGATAATAAGTAGCATTAGCATCATCTAATTCCCATTTTAGTAAATTTTCTTGTGTTGGTATTTCCCATTTATATTGAGTTGCACCAATTGATTGTAACGCTTTAGCTAAGGCTCCTGTTTCACTTAAAGAAGGGTTGACAGGATTATTTACATCGCTAAAAAACTCTCCATTAACTGATTCGATTAATCCGTTTTTAACGTGTGCAATAATAGTTGACAATTCAACAGGTACATTATTTACTGTTTGTTGATAACGATAATGCGTAAAACCTAATTTATCTGTTTCTTTTTTTAATAATTTAATTCCATAATTGGCATCGGATGTATAAAAACTAGTCAGCCAACTTTCTAATTTCACCAAGGGCAATTCATTTCCTTTTCTAAATTTAACGTAATTAGGAACAGTTGTAAATTCTTTGAAACGAACTACTTCGCTATTCGGGACTTTTTTTGCTGCTTCATTTCCATATAAAACAGTTGTATTAGTTGCTGCGTTAATGGTAAAAAAAGAGCATACACTAAAAAATAGAATAATTTTTTTCATGGATAAGCAAGATTTAGTTTAAGTTAAGAATTTAAAGTTATGTTTATTTTTTAAAATAACAAAACAGATTTATCAACAATCTTTGAAAGCTATGAATACTATTTAAAGACTCCTGTATTAACTAATTCATCCAAATAGGTACGTTTACCATAGATAAATACAATTACAAAAGCATCTTCTTGTCCTTTTGCTATTGCTTTTAATTGTAGCTCTTTAGCTGCTCTAAGTGTACTAAAGTTGCCAAGTGTAAATCTAGTAATTCCATCTTCTAAGATTGTTTTTTCAATAGTTCCTAAAGTTGTTAAATGTTTTCCATTATAATTATTAGCATTGGAGTAAGCAGCAATTTGAACTTTAAATATAACGCCTGCGGCGGTTTGATCTCCGAACTTAGCCATCACATCTTCGGGGGACATTTCATCTAACTTAGAGGAAGTTCCACTTAATACTCCATAATAGTGTTTTTTCATTTCTAACCGATAATTTCCATCTTCATCTGTAGGCATATCATTTATCAGGGCTTTGGAATAAGGAATACCTTTCATCGTTACTTTTCCTTTAAAAATATAGGTAGAATCAACAATTATTTTTTCATCTTCTTCATTTAAAAAAAGTAAATAATATTCATCGTTGGGTAGGTTAGAAAAATCATACTTCCCAAATTCATCGGTCATATAGACTTTGTTAATTGTTTTATCTTTATTAGACAAATTAACCTTTAAATTCATAATAGGTGAGATAGGATTTTCTCTAGTTAATGCAATCCCATTAATATTCACATCTTTTGATACAAAATTGATGTTCTTTTCAATTTCGGTATATTGTGTATATTTTGTGGCATCAATAGATTCTATTTGTGAAGGAAATTCAGAAATTTCGTAAGTAATCACATAAAAGTCATTTAAATCAACATAAAACTGGTACTTTCCATCTGAGATGTCTGAGTAGTAAGTTCCTAAATCTTTACCTGACTCTGTTCGTACTGTAATTTTAGCGTTCGTAAAATTTTTATTTTCTTTAACAACTCCTTTCACTAATAATACTGGCTTGCTAGTTATAACATCATTTACATTAATTACATAAATATCTTGTTGGCCAAAACCTCCTTTTCGAGCAGAAGAATAATAAGCATTACCTCGACCTGATACAAAGAAGAAAATATCATTCGCAGTGGTGTTAATAGGATATCCTATGTTTCGAGGTTGTAAATAACCAGTGTCATTAATAATTTTAGATTCAAAAATATCATAACCTCCCATCGAAGTATGTCCTTCCGAACTAAAATTAAAAGTTACTCCATCTGAATGGATAAATGGTGCATCATCATTGTATTTGGTATTAATAGTTGATCCTAAATTTTTTATTTCGCCCCAAGAATCATCAGTCTGTTTAACGGCACTATACAAATCCCTCCCTCCTATTCCTCCAGGTCTATCGCTTGAAAAAATTAGAAAATTACCAATTGGAGAAATAGCAGCATGACCTTCCCAAAATTCGGAATTGATAGATAATGATTGAGGCTCTGTCCATCGTCCATTTTCCTTTTTACTTTCAAAAATATCTCCCGAAAAATCCCTAGTATCATTGTAAACATATAACTTTTGTCCATCTGGTGACAAAGAAATGCTTGCATCATGTAACTTAGAATTAATACTATCGCTTATTGATTGAGGTGTTAACCAAGCATTCAATAATTTGTTAGAGATATAAATATCCTCATAAAAATTACCATTCACTTCTTCTCTATTAAACTCATCTTGTCTGCCTCCTATACTTTTAGTCCCTTTATAAGTATAGATAAGTGTTGATTCGTCTGCATTAATGGTTGGACTGTATTCATTATCAATGGTATTGATGATGTTACCTAAATTAATTATTTCAACTGCTACAGAGTCTTTTACTAGTTCGATGGCATTTTTACATTGTTGAATTAAAAGTGGTATTTCATCTTTTAGCTTTACAGATGTTTTACTATTTTTGGCTGCTTTTTCAAATGTTTCAATCGCTTTTGTAAATTGATAATTTAAGGCATAAGCTTTTCCTAAATAGTATTCAACATCGGGTGTTTTTGGTTTGCTTGTATAAATATTTTCTATATATTCAATTGCTTTTTCTGGTGAATTCGTAAGATGTAGATGGCATCTACCAATTTTTAGTTGATATTCAACAACTTTTGGATTTTCAGCCATTAATATTTCATACAATGGTAAGGCATCATAATAATTTCCAGCATTAAAAAAACTTTCAGCATCAACATAATTAAAGGCTACACCCCTCGATTCATATTGAGCAAATGTACTTTCTGAGAAAGTTGACAATGTAAAAAGGAATATAAAATATAATTGTACTTGTTTAACCATAATAATTCCAATAATTTAATAAAGCTAAGTAATAATACTCAAAATGCAAAAAAATAATTAATGTTTTATTTTAACAATCATATTAGTTAGTACTTGCCCCTAATTTTTCGAAAAGTTTGTTTTTAAATAATTATCGTCCCAATTTTTCTCTTTCGGTTCGTGTAATTTTCCTACAGACTTAGCCACAATCATTGCAACAACAGCATCTCCGGTAACATTAACAGTAGTTCTACACATGTCTAATGGTCGGTCGATGGCGAAAATTAATGCCAACCCTGCTTCTGGTATTCCTGCTTGTCCCAAAACAATTACCAACATCACCATTCCTGCTCCTGGAACAGCTGCAGAACCAATAGAGGCTAAAGTTGCAGTTATAATAATTCCCAGTTGAGTACTTAAGCTCAAATCCATACCAAAGGCTTGTGCAATAAAAACAGCAGCTACAGCTTGGTAAAGGCTTGTTCCATCCATGTTAATTGTTGCTCCAATTGGTAAAACAAAACTTGCCACTTCTTCGTCAACTCCCAAATGCTCTTGAACACGTTCCATCGTAACTGGTAAGGTTGCAGCACTAGAACTTGTTGAAAAAGCCAATAATTGTGCAGGAGAAATTCCTTTAAAAAAGAAAGTAGGAGATCTTTTTGCAAATAATTTAACCAATAGTGTATAAAATGCTATCATAATCACTAATCCTAAAACAACTGAGAAAGCGTACCACAATAAGGCTTTAAATAAATCGATGCTTGGTGATTCGGCAACCAATGTTGCCAATAAAGCAAAAACGCCAACAGGAGCAGCCAACATAATCAAATCGATGAGTTTAAGAATGACTTCATTAAAACCATTAAAAAAATCTTTTACAGGTTTTGATTGATCAGCAGGTATCAAAATTAATCCAATGCCAAAAAATATGGCAAAAACTATAATTTGCAACATATTTCCATTATCGCTTGCTGCTGCAACAATGTTTTCTGGAACTAAATCTTGCAAGGCTTGAAGTGGTCCTGTATCTTTTTGTTTTAGTGCTGCTTCGTTGGTCTTATCAGCAGCATCTTTATAGTTCGATAACAATTCTGTTCTTGTTTTTTCAGAAATGGTTTTACCTGGTTGAACAATGTTTACAATAACTAAACCTATACAAACAGCAACAACTGTGGTACTGATATATAGAAGAATTGTTCTAGTTCCTATTTTAGAAAGTTTTGTAATGTC
The DNA here is from genome assembly GCA_002790175.1 of Flavobacteriales bacterium CG_4_9_14_3_um_filter_32_8. Classification (GTDB taxonomy): domain Bacteria; phylum Bacteroidota; class Bacteroidia; order Flavobacteriales_E; family Vicingaceae. The sequence goes on along the minus strand of PFUQ01000149.1, from coordinate 96 downwards.
TTTTAAATCAGACACTCCTTTTATTAGGGAAGCTAAAATTAAAGGAACAGCAATCAGTTTTAATGCACTAATAAACATTTTTCCGAAAGGTTTAAT
>PFUQ01000239.1 GCA_002790175.1 Flavobacteriales bacterium CG_4_9_14_3_um_filter_32_8 | reverse complement strand
TATTCGAGTAATTTATAAAGATATGTTATGGATTTCTGGAACTTACAGAGATAAAGATGCCATTACTGCCTCTATTGGTTATGTGATTAATAATAGTTTTACCATTGCTTATGCTCATGATTTTACTACTACTAACATTAAGAATTACAGTGATGGAACACATGAATTAATGATTGGTGCTAGATTTTATAGCACTTCCAACAAGAAAAAAAATACTCCAAAAATTCAGTAATCCTTTTAAAAGAAAGCTCTAATTTGCACCCCTCCCACATGAATTATTGGTGAATCTTCAGATTTCCTTCCATTATAATTTACACTCAACTGCATATACTGAGATAAATTTTGTTGGTAAGTCAATTCCCAAGTCATATTTGCTCCTACTTGCAATCCTTCCAACATTTCATAAGATAATGAAGCATTGTTTGTGATTGGAAACTGATTTTCAATATAATTAAACCCTGCTCTGAAACTCCCTTTAGACGGTATGTTATATCTAATTTCTCCTCCTACTTTTTGGCTTATTAGTTCTTCTCCACCAAACAATTCGGCATTTAATTTTTCTTTATAATTGTATAAAATACTCGCTCTAAATTTAGCATTAGGTTGAAAACTAAATTTTGGTTCAACTTCCAATAATTCTAATTGAAAATTTCTATTCATAAAAAATTCAGAAATACTTGCTTTTTCACCATTTAACAACAATAAGTTAATGGTATAAACTCTTGTGATGTTCCATCTTGTTTTTAATGCTCTACTTACATTTCTTCTCGATTCAATAGTATTTGTCAACAATGACCTATCTCTATTATCCTGAAAAGTAAAATCTGTTCCAAACTTAGTTCCAGTTCTGTTAAAATAGATAGTATTTAATAATCCTAAATTAAGTGTAACCAAACTAGTATCTTCAATATTTCCAATAAATGGATTAAAGTAATCTAACTTATCTGAAACTTTTCGACTTATCCTGTAATTGGTTCGGTTAGAAAACCGAGCCATTAATTTTTTAATACCTTTTTCATTTCCCCATTTTGTTTCTGGATTTAAAAATATTCCCTGATTAAATTGGTTCGTATAAGTTCTTACATATTCATTAGTTGGGGTATAAATTTTAATAAAAGTCGCCTGGTCTTGAAATGCAGCAACTTCAAATTCATTCAAATCTTTAACACCATTACCATTCAAATCTCCAATAAAAGCATGCGTTCCCTGTCCAGGTTGAACCTCTGCAAAAGCAAATTCTTTTTTAACTTCCAAACCAGAGCCAACTTCATAATAGGTATTAGAAGTTATTGCACTTTTTAAAATAGTGGCAACATATTCAACTCTTGCTAATATATTTTCTTCTGGTTTTAATAAAGTTAGTGTAGTTGATAAAATATCTAGCTTTCTATAGGTTATATTACTTCTAAATTTATGATTTTTATTTTTTAATATTCCTAAAGAAAAGGTGATATCCTCTGCTTTGGTAGAAGATTTATAATCGTTTACTAAAGGAGCATTATCTGCTCGTTGGGTATAACTCATCATAAACTTATTAATTGTTGTATCTGCATTATGTATAAATGCATTCCAAGAAAAAAACTCGAAGCTATTTGACTGGAGAGAATCTGATTGATTGATAAAGAATTTATTTTGTTCCGTTTCTTCACCAATACCAACAACCAACCATCCCAATCCTTTAGAGAAAATACCTTTGTGTTTGGTAAATTGAGTGTTATTAATTCCTTTAGTTGTTAAAAAACTTCCATCACTTTTAAACAAAAACCCTTTTAAATGATAGGTTACGAACAACTCATTTTTTATCCCATCATATTCCTTTTCATTTTGTAGAATAGTTATATTGTAAAAAATATCAGCCTTTTTTTGTTTTTCAAAACCTCCATAAGCGTTAAAAATATGTTGATTAGATGTAAAAACAACATTTGATATGTTCCAATCACGCTCAAATTCTACAGAACGATATCGTTCTATAGGAGAAAAATATTGATCAGTGAATTCATATCCTGTACCAATTTTAAATTTCCAAGGAACTTCATCACTATTTAATTTTATTTTATTGTCAGAATTTAATTTAAAAGCATAACCAATATCATCTTTACTATCTTTATTAGAAAAGGCATTCAAATCATTTTTTGAGATGCCTCCTTCCCATGTAATAAAAGATTCTTTCGTAAAATTATATTCCCCTCCAAAAGTTGCCATTTGTTTAATTTTTGGAGTTATCAACAAAACAACTGGTTCATAATCTCCTTGAGGGATTCCAGCCATTGGCACCACCCATTCATACACTTTACCGTTAGCAGAACTTTGTATTTGTTTGTAGTTTCCTTTATTAGCACCTAAAAAGGTGAACCCCAACTGATATTTTGCGCTATCAGGATTGGTAGAATAAACATATACAGGATTGTAACCAAGCGTATCAACTACTTTATAAAGAACAATATTTTCTGAAAATTCTACAAGATTAACATGAGGAATTAATGCCAACTGCAAACTATCACCGATATTAGCTAACAACAATTTTTCAGTATCGTTTAACTCTTGTTGTAAAGGTTGATTTTTTGCATCTTGTTCAGAAAAAACATTTAATCGTAATTTCAATTTCTTAGTTTCGTAATCACTTCCAAAATGCACCAATGATCTCGCATAATTTTTATCCGAATACTGATATTCAGCAACAATTCTTGAATCTTTAGTTATTAATTTATTGGTTGTGAAAGTAAGTTCGGCAGTATTGTAGTCTATCACATAATCAAACTCATTCCCTCTTTCCAATAATTTGCCATCAACATATATTTTCTCTGTTCCCGATAAAATAATAATAAACATCTCATTTCCACTTCCTTTTAAACGGTATGGACCTTGATTTCCCTCCACACCGTCTATATTATTTCTAGCAAATTTACCTTTAGAAACCGCAGCACTAATAGTTGGTCTAAAACTATTAAATTCATTTTTTTTACTTGTGTGCATTTTTATTTCAAAACTACCACCCTTTGCTTTTTTATTAAAATTCATAAAGTAGCTCTTAGGGCGTTGTAAATAAAAATCACCTGCTGTTAACTTCCAACTATCACTAAATAATTGAATAAAAACCCTATCAAACTCTTGCAATTGCTGCGTATTTCCTTCCGCCTGAATGGGAATATTATCGTCAGAAATACTAGCAAGCAGACTTACATTATCACTCAACTTTCCAGAAAGTTGTAAATTTAAACTAGAGTTGACTGATAAATCTTGATTATTTCCAAACATTACTCCTCTCGAAATGCTACCACTTTTATTCAATCCATTCAAGTAAAAGATATCTTCATTTTCGGCAGAATATTCATACATAAAAGGATTTTTGGCAGTTTCGCCGTAAGTTTCTATGGAAGTAATTTTTTTATGTTCAACGGATTTTTCAAAAGAAAAAGGAAAAACGCTGTAAGTTAGTATGATAGCTTTACCGCTTAATAAATTATCTTTTACAATAAATATACCTTTAGAATAATTGACTTCATAACTTCCTTTATCTAGCACCTTGTTATCAAGAAAAATAATTTCGGAATTAGGAATAATGCTTAGACTATCAATAAAAATGGTATCACTAATTATGTACAAATTCTTTAATCGTTTGTTGGTAATATCTTGTGCTTCGGCATACTTACTTGCTGAAATAACCAATAATATTATGAATACTAATCTTTTCAAATTGTTTTAAAGGAATAACAAAGATACGATTTGTTAAAAAGCAGTATAATAACTAAAAACTCATTAAATTATTAAAATAAAATTCATTTAATTTAAAAAGAATATGCTCAATTTTGAATAATAATCCATTATTTATTAGAAATAATAATAAATATTTATTTTTATCACACTTTAAACAACTTTATTTAGGATATTTTACGGTAATAACTATATTTGTAAATTAAGAAAAGAAATAATAAAGCAACATGAGAAAATTAATCTATTTATTAATTAGTGCTACACTAGTATTATCTAGCTGTGGAGGAGACGACAACAACGGTACTAAAAACAATAAAACTGCCAAGGGTAACGTAAAATATGGTGGCGTTTTTAAAATGAACGAAACGGAAGATTTTAAAAGTTTGTATCCTTTAAATGTTACCATGACTTTGGAAAATAGAATTGCCAGTCAAATATTTGAAGGATTAGTAAAATTAGATCAACAAGATCTAAGTATTTTACCAGCTTTGGCTGAAAAATGGGAAGTTAATGATGATGCGACTTCCTATACTTTTCACATCCGAAAAGGAGTTAAATTTCATGACAATACTTGTTTTAAAGATGGAAAAGGAAGAGAAGTAAAAGCCTCTGATTTTAAATACTGTTTTGATAGAATATGTGTTGGAGATGCAAGTAACCAAATGTATTGGTTATTTAAAGATAAAGTTAAGGGGGCCAATGAATATTATGAATCAAATATTAATAAAAAACCATTAGCAGGTGGTGTTTCTGGTATAAAAGTAATCGATGATTATACCATTCAAATTAATTTAAATTATACTTTTGCAGGATTTTTAAATATTATTAGTCATAATGCATGTTACGTGTATCCTCATGAAGCTGTTGATACTTATGGCGATAGAATAAGAATTAATTGTGTAGGTACTGGAGCTTTTAGAGTAAAAAAAATAAAAGAATCTGAAACCGTTATTTTAGAAAATAACCCTGATTATTGGGGATTTGATGAATTTGGAAATAAATTACCTTACTTAGATGGTCTAAAATTCTCTTTTAATAAAGAGAAAAAAGCAGAACTATTAGAGTTTAAAAAAGGAAACTTAGATATGGTTTACCGCTTACCATTAGAAATGATTAATGATGTTGTTGGAGAATTAGAAGATGCTAAAAAAGGAGGAAATAGACCTTATGTTATGCAAGTTGTTCCAGCATTAAGCATTGAATATTTAGGAATGCAACATAAATTGCCTCCTTTTGATAATATTGATGTTAGAAAAGCATTTAATTATGCTGTTGATAAGGAGTCTATTGTTACTTACACCTTACAAGGAGAAGGCAGACCTGCTTTAAACGGAATCGTTCCTCCATTTAAAGGGTATAATAATGAAACAGTTATTGGTTATGAATTTTCTCCAGAAAAAGCAAAAGAACACCTAAAAAAAGCTGGATATCCTAATGGAAAAGGATTTCCTGAAGTTACCTTGCAAATTAATTCTGGCGGTGGTGATAGAAATGGGCTAATAGCAGAAGTTGTTCAAAAAATGTTAACAGAAAACTTAGGTATCAATATTAAAATTGAACAAATGCAATTTGCTCAACAATTAGAAAATTTAGAAACGGGGAAGGCATTAATGTGGAGAGCAGGATGGGTTGCTGATTATCCCGACCCTGAAAACTTCTTAAATTTATTGTATGGAGGCCATGTTCCTGCAGAATTATCTACTAAAGCATACATTAACGCAATGCGTTACCAAAGTGCTAAATTCGACTCTTTGTTTAATATCGCATTAAGAGAAGTTGATGATGCTAAAAGGTACGATTTTTTTAGACAAGCTGATCAAGTTGCTATTGATGATGCAGTAATTTTGCCTATTTTTTACGATGAAAACACAAGACTTTTACAGATTTATGTTAAGAATTTCCCTTCTAATGCAATGGAATATAGAGATATGTCTCAAGTATATTTTGATTACGAAGAAGAATAATTCAACTTATTTTCAACAAAAAAAAGAGTCCATTTAATAGCTGGGCTCTTTTTTTGTTGTTCTAATTTCCTCCTTTTCTTGCTTTTATTCGTATTATTGCACAAACAAAATCTATGAATAAAGTCGCATTAATTACTGGTGTTACAGGACAAGACGGAGCCTATTTAGCAGAATTTCTACTAAAAAAAGGATATGAAGTTCATGGTATTAAAAGAAGAAGTTCTTTATTTAATACAGATAGAATAGACCATCTTTATACTGACCTTCATGAAGAAAATGTAAAGTTTTTTCTTCACTATGGGGATATGACTGACTCTACTAATTTGATTCGGATTGTTCAACAAGTTCAACCCGACGAAATATACAATTTAGCTGCCATGTCGCATGTTCAGGTATCATTTGAAACTCCAGAATACACCGCTAATGCTGATGGCACTGGTGCATTACGTATTTTAGAGGCTATTCGTATTTTAGGATTAGAAAATAAGACCCGATTTTATCAGGCATCAACCTCTGAATTATATGGAAAAGTACAAGAAGTTCCACAATCTGAAACTACTCCATTTTATCCAAGAAGCCCTTATGCTGTTGCAAAATTATATGCTTTTTGGATAGTAAAAAACTATCGCGAAGCTTACAATATGTACGCCTGTAATGGTATTTTATTTAACCATGAAAGTCCATTAAGAGGTGAAACCTTTGTGACTAGAAAAATAACAAGAGGTGTTGCTCGAATAAAACTAGGCATGCAACAAAAAATATACTTAGGAAATATTGATGCAAAAAGAGATTGGGGACATGCAAAAGATTATGTGGAAGGAATGTGGTTAATGCTCCAACAAGAAAAAGCAGATGATTATGTGTTGGCTACAGGAAAAACTACATCAGTAAGAGATTTTATTACATTGGCATTTAATGAAGTTGATATTCATATTATTTGGGAAGGAAAAGAGATAAATGAAAAAGGAATAGATAGTGCAACAGGAAATGTTATCGTAGAAATAGATTCCAAATATTTTAGACCTACAGAGGTTGACTTGTTGATTGGAAATCCATCAAAAGCAAAGAAAAACTTAGGCTGGGTTGCAAAGCATGATTTACAATCTTTAGTAAAAGACATGGTGCAAGCAGACCTTAATTTGTTTAAAAAAGATAAATACTTGAAAGAAGGTGGTCATGATGTTTTAAATTACAATGAATAAATACGATAAAATTTATATTGCAGGTCATCGTGGAATGGTAGGTTCTGCTATTCTTAGAAAACTGAAAGCGGATGGATTTACTAACTTTATTTTAAAAACCTCTACTGAACTTAACTTAATCAACCAACAAGATGTTAATGATTTTTTTGCGACAGAAAAACCAACTTATGTTTTTTTAGCCGCAGCAAAAGTGGGGGGAATATTAGCCAACAATACGTATCGTGCTGATTTTATCTATCAAAATTTGATGATTGAATCGAATATTATTCATGCTGCCTACGTTAACAAGGTAACAAAATTGTTGTTTTTAGGATCCTCCTGTATTTATCCAAAAATGGCTCTCCAACCTTTAAAAGAAGAATACTTGTTAACCAATACCTTAGAATACACCAACGAACCTTACGCCATAGCGAAAATTGCTGGGATTAAAATGTGTGAAGCTTATCGAAACCAATACAACTGTAACTTTATTTCTGCTATGCCAACTAATTTATATGGACCTAACGATAATTATGATTTAAAAAATTCGCACGTTTTACCTGCTTTAATTAGAAAGTTTCATACTGCAAAAATAAATGGAGATAATACAGTAGAATTATGGGGAACAGGTTCGCCAATGAGAGAATTTTTGCACGTTGACGATTTAGCAGAAGCCTGCATTTTTTTAATGCAAAACTACCATGAAGAACAATTTGTAAATATTGGTACAGGAACCGACATCACCATTAAAGACCTTGCTTTACTGATTAAAGAAATTGTTGGTTTCTCTGGAAAACTTACTTTTGACTATACCAAACCTGATGGAACACCAAAAAAATTATTAGACGTTACCAAGATTAATCAACTGGGTTGGAGGCATAAAATAACACTCCATGAAGGGATTAAAAAAGTTTATGAAGAAGTAAAAAAATTTGATTTTCAAACATCACTTCGTTAATAATAATATTAAAAACTTTTTGAAACCTTGCTTCTATTCAATATTATTGCTGTTCAACAGTTGTATGAATATTTTTTATAGATGAATCGTAATAATTTTATTTTTTTCGTACTCTTTTGTTTTTCAT
>PFUQ01000010.1 GCA_002790175.1 Flavobacteriales bacterium CG_4_9_14_3_um_filter_32_8 | reverse complement strand
TTCGGGAGTTCCATTTTACTACGTAAGTAACACCACCAATGAAATATTTAGTTTAAATTACATTTTAGACATGGGTTCTTGGAGTGATAAAGAAATGGCTTTAGCTGTAAATTATTTAGAATATTTGGGTACAGACAAGTATTCTGCAAACGACCTACAAACTGAATTATTTAAATTGGGGTTAAGTTATAGTGTTTATGCTGCCAACGATAGAGTTTATGTTACTTTATCTGGATTAGAAGAATCTTTAGAAGAAGGCATCAAATTATTTGAACACATATTAGCCAATGTAAAACCAAATCAAGATGCTTATAACAATGTAGTTCAAGACATCTTAAAAGGAAGAACTGATACCAAACTTTCTAAAAGTGATATTCTACATGGAGGAATGATGAATTATGGACAGTATGGGGAAAATTCTCCTATAAAAAATATTTTGAGTGAAAGTGAGTTAAAAGCATTAGATGTAAATAAGTTAGTTTCAAAAATTAAGGAATTAACAGCTTATGAGCATTATATTTATTATTACGGCAGGAAAGATGTTGAAAAAGTTAAAACCTTATTAGATAAATACCATAAAACACCAAAAACATTAAAACCACTACTAGCAGCAAAAGAATTTCCTGAGTTAAAATCGGAAAAAAATAAAGTTTACTTTGTGAATTACGACATGGTTCAAGCAGAAGTTTTAATGCTTTCTAATATTGGTCCTTACAATAAAGATTTAGCAGCAACTTCCAATGTTTTTAACGAATATTTTGGTGCTGGATTATCCTCTATTGTGTTTCAGGAAATTAGAGAATCGAAAGCATTAGCTTATTCTGCTTATGCCGTTTTCACCACTCCAAGAAAACTCAACGAAGCACATTTTGCTAGAGCTTATGTGGGCACTCAAGTAGATAAATTAGGTGATGCAAAAAAAGCAATAATGGAATTAATGAATAATATGCCCGAAGTTGAAAATCAATTTCAAGATTCGAAAATGGCTGCATTAAAGAAAATCGAGACCTCACGTACCAAACGCTCTAGCCTATTCTGGCAATATTTGGCTGCCAAAGAATTAGGTAGAGATTACGACATTAAAAAAGAAATTTATCCAATCATTAAAAAGTTAGCATTAAAAGATTTAAAGGCTTTTTTTGATGCCAACATTAAAGATAGAAAATACACCTACTTAGTTATTGGAAATAAAAAGTTAGTTAACATCAATGTTCTTAAAGAAATGGGCGATTATCAAGAACTTACATTAGAAGAAATATTTGGTTATTAATCAGTGTTTGTCCATAATGTCCGATATCTTCGTTATTCTCGACTTTCGAATCAGTCGAGTGCGTTAGTACACTCCTGATTCTCAAGTCATCGAAACCTCGATCTCGAACATCCCCCAATCCAAATACTGTACTTTTCAGACAGGCACTAATTGAACCAATAACCTGAGTTCGAGATAACGAAGTTTCTGTATTTACTTCGATAAACTCAGGTTAATATGAAATTTAAAGAAGCTAAATTGTTAGCTCCTTTTTTTTAATTTTCTCTAAAGCATCCTGTATATGAGAGTCTTCATCAATACCATAAATAGTAGAATAATTATTATTCTTAAAAAAATATCTTGCTTATCTTGATTAATTGCAGGAATTAACTCTTCATATGCTGATTTTCCAACTACTATGACTTCTTCAAAGCAGTTACCTGGTATTCTTGGACACCAAACATCAACTATTTTCACCTTCATATACCACTGATAAAGCACAATTTAAACCTTCTTTTGAAGTCGTGCCATCATTTATTAGTATGGTTTTTGATGAAACAATTAATCCTTCTTTTGTACACCCACAAAGTATTAGTGCGATAATTACTGTAAATAAAATTTATTTTTTCATACTATTTAGTTTTAGAATTTAAGTCGCTAATATATATATATCGTAGAATCAAAATTTTTATGGAAAATTTTATAAGATTTCATCTAAATTATAGATTGGTAGAAAAAAGTGAGATGCAAGCAAGTGCGTTATGAGGAGAATAACAGTAACCCAATAACCACACACTTACCAATCTAAACCCTCGACTTGTTGTATATCTATAGTCGAGGGTATTTTTTAGTTATCAACAAAAATTCTTAATATAAATACTTTATTTCTTATTTATTATGTTACACAATATATAATTCTGTAAAATATTATTATAGTGTATATTAATATTTATTTAATGACATATATCAATATTTTATGTAACCAATGATTACAATTATCCGTTAAAATACTTAAAACACATGAAACTGTTCTTTATCATTAAAAAAAATAAAGTCATGAAAAAAGAAAATACATATCGAATCATCTTTTGGTTAGTAATCGTTTTATTTTCTTTATTTATTAATCATAAGACTTATGCTTCTCACGCACAGAGTGCAGATATCACTTATCAATGTTTAGGTGGAAATCAATACCAAATTAATGTTAGTTTTTACAGAGATTGTGCAGGTGTTGCTGCTCCTAATTCAATTACTATTAATACTTCATCGGTATCTTGTGGTTTAAATTTCAATACCACTTTATCTCCAATTCCTGGAACAGGAAATGATGTAACTCCAATTTGTAATACGCAAACTACTACCTGTAATGGTGGTGCAAATCCTGGTGTAGAAGAATATATTTATAGTGGTATCATAACCCTTCCAACTCTTTGTACCGATTGGACTTTTAGTTTTACTCTTTGTTGTAGAAATAATGCCATTAATACCATTACTAATCCAGGAGGAGAGAATATTTACATTGAAGCAAAATTGAATAATTTAGATTTTGCTTGTAACAACTCTACCACTTTTTCAAATCCACCAGTTTCTTTTCCTTGTGTTGGACAAACCTCCTGCTTTAATCATGGAGCAACAGATGTAGATGGAGATTCATTATATTACTCGTTAATAACTCCTGCTACTAGTGCAACAACAACAGTTACTTATCTTCCTGGGTATTCTGCTCAACAACCATTAATTTCCAACCCAGCCATGACTTTCAACTCTTCAACTGGCGATATTTGTATGACTCCAGTTTTGCAAGAAGTTACCGTATTTGCTGTAAAAGTGGAAGAATATAGAAATGAAATTTTTGTTGGAAGTGTAATTAGAGACATTCAACTAAGAACAGTTCCTTGTACCAACAACTTACCTTATATAACAGGAATTAATGGAACAGGACAATTTTCAATCACCGCCTGTGCTGGTTCACCTTTAATTTTTACTATTCCTTCCTTTGATTTAGACGCAGGACAAACCGTTACGCTAAATTGGAACAATGCAATTCCTGCTGCCAGTTTTACTAATAATGGTGCTCAACTACCCACTGGTAATTTTAGTTGGACTCCAACAATTGGTGATATTAGTGCAAACCCTTATTGTTTTACTGTAACCGTGAGTGATGATAACTGTCCGTTTAATGGAGTTCAAATTTATTCATTTTGCATAACTGTTACAGGTTTTACAACTAGTACTACTTCAACTCCTGCAAACTGTGGAGCTTCCAACGGTTCTGCAACAGCAACTGTTCAAGGAGGTACTGCTCCTTATACTTATCAATGGACTCCAAACGGAGGTAACAATGCTAATGCTAATGGATTATTAGCTGGTCAATATACAGTAAATGTTACTGATGCCTCAGGATGTATTTCATCTTCTACAACCACAGTTGGTACTGGTCCTCTTCCAGGAAATATAAACATTACAAGTAATAATGTAAGTTGTTTTGGAGGAAACAATGGTTCAGCTACAGCTAATGTTAATGGAGGACAACAACCTTACGTTTATCTATGGTCTAATGGAGGTTTCAACCCAACCATATCCAACTTATCAAGTGGAACTTATTATGTAACAGTTACTTCAAATGGTGGATGTACCACCACAGATACTATTGTGATAACTCAACCATCATCCCCTTTAACAGCTACTACAACACAAATAAATACAAGCTGTTTTGGAGGAGACGATGGTACTGCTTCAGTAATCCCATCAGGTGGCACAGCTCCTTATGCTGCAATATGGAACACCAATCCAATCCAAAATAATTTAAACGCTATTGGTTTAACTAGTGGAAATTACAATGTGCTTGTTACAGACAACAATGGATGTAATACCTCACAAAGCATTACCATCACTTCACCTCTACCTTTAAGTTTTAACATCTCCAACCAACAAAATGTGAATTGTTTTGGAGGAAACAATGGTTCAATCACTATGAATATGAATGGTGGAACTGCTCCTTATTCTTACAACTGGAACAATAATTCATTTCCAAATAGTCCAATGATAAATAACTTAACCGCTGGTATCTATTTATTAAACATTACTGATGATAACGGTTGTACAGCCACTAACCAATACACCATAACTGAACCTGATATACTAAATGCTTCTGTTCTTAATTATACTAATATTACTTGTAATGGATTAAATGACGGAACTATTCAAACTACAACAACAGGAGGAACTCAACCATACTCTTATCAATGGATACCTGCGGTTTCAACAACTGCAAATGCTACCAACTTAAGTTCTGGTTATCAAGTTGTGGTGGTAACAGACAATAACGGATGTGTTGATACTACTTCCGCAACTATCACTGAACCTTCAGCAATAGCAACAATTATTCAAGGAGGAGATACCATTTGTCCAGGGCAAGCCATTAACTTAACAGCATCCGCTACTGGAGGAACTGGAAATTATACTTATCTATGGAATAATGGATATAATGGAGCATCTCAAGTAGTTTTTCCTTCTAATTCAACAATCTATTCCGTTTATGCAATAGATGGAAATGGCTGTATCGGAACGACAGATAATACAAATGTTTTAGTTAACGACATCAATTTAGTAACCTTATCTGCCGTTCCTGATACAAGCCTATGCGAAGGAGCTTCATACCTTATTAGTGCAACGCTACTTGACGGAATAGGTTCTTATATATTTAATTGGAATAACGGATTAGGAGTGGGACAAGGTCCTTTTAATGTTACGCCTTTAACTAACACCAATTACGTTGTTACAGTAACTGATGTTTGTGGCAACTCGATTAATGAAACTGTAATGATAAATGTAAATCCATTACCATCGGTGTATGTGTTGTCACAAACTGAGATTGCCTGCGGACAAGTTGTTTTAGACTTAAGTAATAATGCGACTAATCCAGCAGGTTCAACCTACAATTGGGACTTTGGTAATGGTGCTCATTCCACACAAGAGCATCCAACTCAAACTTATACTCAAACTGGCGTTTATAATGTAACATTAACCATTACTTCTGCTTTTGGATGTATCAACAGCAACCAAGCGAATATGAATGTTACTGTTAATCCTCAATCGATTGCTCAGTTTGAATTTAATCCGAGAGAAACAGACATCCTAAACCCTGAAATTACTTTTGAAAACTACTCCATCGATGCTAGTTTTTATACTTGGACTTTTGGTGATGGCAAATTTTCCAATCAATTTAATCCAGTTCACAAATACGAAACAGATGGAACTTATTTCATTACTTTGATAACCAGCAACAATTATGGATGTAAAGATACAGCAGTAGAAAAATTAGAAATCGATCCAAAATATAATTTTTACATACCAAATGCTTTTACACCAAATGCTGATGGCGACAACGATATATTTACCGCAGTTGGAGAAGAAATTGAGGAGTTTAATATGCAAATATTTAACCGATGGGGAGAGTTGATTTATGAAACTTCCAATCTTCAAACTGGTTGGGATGGAACTGCAAAAGGAAACAGCGAAATTTCTATGGAAGGTGTTTATGTTTATAACATTAAACTAAAAGATTGGGAAGGGTTAAACCATAAATTTGTTGGAAAAGTTTCTTTATTGAAATAAGCTAAGAGCAAATAGAAGCATTCAATTGTGATGTTTATATTTGCAGCATGGCAGAAGAGTTAATCATACCTCAACACCTTTCGAAAGAAGAAAAATACAAAGCATTAATCCCACAGATTAATGCTTTAGTTATGGGAGAAACCGATTTAATTGCCAATCTTTCAAATATTATCGCTGCTCTAAAATTTAGTTTTAACTGGCTTTGGGTGGGAATTTATTTTGTAAAAGAGGAAGAGTTGGTTCTAGGACCCTTTCAGGGGCCTGTGGCTTGTACTAGAATAAAAAAAGGAAAAGGCGTTTGCGGAACTTCTTGGTTAACCCAAAAAACTATCATCGTAAAAGATGTTGACCAATTTCCAGGTCATATAGCTTGTAGCTCGGCATCCCAATCAGAAATTGTAGTGCCTGTTTTTAATAAAAATTCAGAAGTTGCGTTAGTCCTAGATATTGATAGCGAAAAATTGAACTCTTTTGATGAAATCGACTCCAGCCATTTATCCAAAATCACCAAATTGATAGCCACTCTTCTTTGAAAGCAAATAAGCTCATATTACTTTTTAATGCTGTTCTTATATTACTCTCTTGTGCCCAAATAGTTCCTTTAACTGGTGGCGACAAAGATATTTTGCCTCCAAAAGAAGTAAAAAGTGAGCCTCTAAATGGTTCACTATTTTTTGATAGCAAAACTATAGAAATAGAATTTGACGAATTTATTCAACTCAATAATAGTGCTAGTCAACTCATCGTTTCGCCTTTGATGGAACCTGCTCCTGAAGTTTCAGTAAAAGGAAAAAAATTGGTTGTTAAATTGTTGGGCAATTTAAAAGATAGTACCACTTACAGCATTAATTTTGGAAATGCAATTACCGACATCACCGAAAACAATGTTTTTCCCAATTACAAATATGTTTTTTCTACAGGCAGTTATATCGATTCTCTTTCCTATTCTGGAACTGTTGTGGATGCATTTGATGTATCTAAAAAAGATAATATTTATGTGTTGCTTTACGATCAGTTAACGGATTCTGTTCCTTTAAAAGAACTGCCTCGCTATGTAGCAATAACTGATAAAGATGGGGCTTTCTCCATTAGCAATATTGCTCACGGTAACTATAAATTTTTTGCGATAAATGATATCAATGGCAATTATTTATTTGATTTACCCAACGAGGAAATTGCTTTTAAAGATGAAATCATTATGCTGGATTCATCGCGTAGTAATAATATAGTGTATCTGTTTGAGGAAGAAAACAAGTTGCAATTTGTTGTTAAAAGTGAAAATAAAAAACGAGGTAAAGTGGAGGTGATTTTAAATTTACCGACCAAAAATCTTACGATTAACCCTATCAATAAACCAATTAATGAGGCTATTGAAAATTGGAGTACGATAGAAAAAAATAAAATAGGCGATAGTTTAACAATATGGTTAGCTCCACCAATGTTAGCGTTAGAAAACATACTATTGGAGCTAAAAGATGGAGAAGAAATAATCGATACCGTTGACGTTACTTTACTAGATAAAAAAAAGGCGAAAGATTCTGTTATCACAATTACCACTAATATTTCTGGAAGTTTTGATTTAAATAAGGATATTGTGTTAAGTCTTAATAGCCCTTTTGTGAGTTATTTAGGGGATAGCATTCAACTGTACGAAGACAATGTTTTAATTACTACTTCCCATTTTACAGCTACATCGTTAAGAAAGTTTGAGCTGGCTTATCATTTTAAAGAAAACACCAATTATCAATTGTTTATTCCTCCCGCTACTTTTACAGATATTTACGGCTTACAAAATGACACGTTAAAAGTGAAGTTCAAAACCAAAAAGCTAGCCGATTACGGTACTATTTTATTAAAAGTAACCCCTAATTTTACAGAAAATTACATCGTTCAGTTATACAAAAACAAAACTTTAATAAAAGAAAGTACATTTAAAGGTGAAAGTAAAATTGCTTACCAATACT
>PFUQ01000019.1:921-8136 GCA_002790175.1 Flavobacteriales bacterium CG_4_9_14_3_um_filter_32_8 | reverse complement strand
TAATATAACCTGCAGCAGCTATCATTACGGTAGATAAACAGAGTAGAAAAAAATCAAGTTCTGATAACAATAAGCTTACCTCAACATCTTCTGAAACAGAGTTTAAGATGGTAAAAATAATTCCATAACGAATGGCATATTGCGTTAACACAATGATAAGCAAATTCGGTAACCGAATTAATTTTATAAATGCAATGAGTTGATTCATAAGCAGCGGTGTAAAGATAAAAAAAGTAATGAAGTGATAAAGTGATTGGAGTATTTTATTAAAGGAATCTACCAATCACTATTTTACTTAACCACAAAGTCACTCTTTAAACAAAAATTGGTAACTTTCAACCTGTAATTTATCCGAAGATGGACATTCACCAACTCTTACTAAAATATTGGGGACACAAGGCTTTTAGACCTTTGCAGGAAGACATTATTAACAGTGTTTTAGAAGGAAAAGACACGTTGGCATTATTGCCCACTGGAGGTGGAAAATCCATCTGTTTTCAAGTTCCTGCATTGGTTAAAGAGGGGATTTGTATTGTAGTTTCTCCGTTGATTGCCTTAATGAAAGATCAGGTGGAGAATTTATTAAAACGAGACATTAAAGCCGTTGCCATTTATTCGGGAATGAATAAAAGGGAAATTGACATTACTTTTGATAATTGCATTTATGGCAATATTAAATTTTTGTACATCTCGCCTGAACGTATTGAAACGGAAATTTTTAAAGAGCGTTTCAGAAAAATGAACGTGAACTTAATTGCTGTAGATGAATCGCACTGCATTTCGCAATGGGGCTACGATTTTAGACCATCTTACTTAAATATTGCCAAATTAAGAGTTGAAAAACCAACTGTTCCATTTTTAGCATTAACGGCAACAGCAACTCCAGAGGTAGTCATTGACATACAAAAACAACTGGAGTTTAAAAAAGAAAATGCACTGCAGATAAGTTTTGAACGTAAAAATTTGGCGTATGCTGTGTTGCACGAAGAAGATAAATTAAATCGCTTGTTAAAGATTTTAAAAAAAGTTCCAGGGACCGCTATTATTTATGTGAGAAGTAGAAAAAAAACAAAAGAAGTTGCTAGTTTTTTAATTAAAAATGGAGTTTCTGCCGATTATTACCATGCAGGATTAACGAATGAAGAACGCAACAAAAAACAAAGTAACTGGGTTAATAATATTACTCGAATAATTGTTTCTACCAATGCCTTTGGTATGGGGATTGACAAAGCAAGTGTTCGCTTAGTGGTTCATCTTGATTTACCCGATTCGTTGGAAGCCTATTTTCAAGAAGCTGGTAGAGCAGGAAGAGACGAACAAAAAGCGTATGCTGTTTTATTGTTCGAGAAAGCAGATCGGTTGGATTTAGAAAAACGAATAATTGATAGTTTCCCTAAAATTGAAGTGATTAAAAATGTATATCAAGCATTGGCAAATTATTTTCAAATACCAATCGGAGCTGCACTAAATGAAAGTTATTCTTTAAATATTTCTGAATTTTGTAAACAATACAATTTGCAGGTGTATAGTGTTTTTACGTGTCTTAAATTTTTAGAAAAGGAAAACTATTTAATTTTATCCGAAACCAGTTATAACCCTTCTCGAATAAAAATTGAGGTGACCAAAGACGAATTGTATGAGTTTCAAGTGAAGAACGATAAATTTGATTTTTTCTTAAAAACTATCCTAAGGTCGTATTCTGGACTATTTGAAAATTTTGTAAAAATTGATGAATTTGAATTGGCAAAAAGATTGAACAGTAGTCAAGAAAAGATTGTTAAAGCCTTACAATATTTGAGTCACCTTAAAATGATAAGTTATATCGAGCAAACCAACTTGCCACAACTCACTTATTTAACTGAACGGTTAAATACCAATGATGTTCAAATTTCGGTACAACATTATCGCGACAGAAAAGAAATAGCCATCAAAAAAATGGAGAGTGTCATTTATTTTGCGACAACCAAACATAAATGCCGAAGCGAAATATTATTAAACTATTTTGGCGAAAAAGATGTTTACCGTTGTGGGGTTTGCGATGTATGTTTAGAGCGGAATAAATTAGAATTAAGTGATATCGAGTTTAGTTTAGTTTCTAATCAAATTAAAAAAATATTAACCCAAGAAAATTTACCCATTACCCAATTAATTGAAAAAATTGCAGGCATTAGAGATGATAAAAAAATAAAAGTGATTCAATGGTTACTAGAAAATGATAAACTAAAAACAAACACTGACAATCTACTAGAATGGAGAAAGTAACTTGGAAAACCAAAGCATTTAAAGACCTCACCGTTGATGAATTTTTTGAAATTATTCGGTTAAGAACAGCAATATTTGTGGTAGAACAAAACTGTCCCTACCAAGAGGTAGATGAAAAAGACAGAAAGTCATTTCACATTTTTGGAAAAACACCAACAGGACAAATCATTGCTGTTTCTCGAATTTTACCTCAAGGTGTTTCCTACAAAGAGGTTTCTATTGGAAGAGTGGCTTTAAAAAAAGAATTTAGAGGAAAAGGAATTGCTGATGAAATGATGAAGGAATCGTTTCAATTCATTGAAAATTATTTTGGCAAACAAGCGATAAGAATTTCTGCCCAACAGTATTTACTTAATTTTTACAACAAACATGGTTTTACGCAAGTTGGCGAAATGTATTTAGAGGATAATATTCCTCATGTAGAAATGCTTGCTCAATAGAATTAACGATATTCAATTTCTTAATTTTTTCACTTCGCATCAACGATTTCATGTGTGTAATTGCAATTTTATTGAGCTGAAGTAATCGCTCGGCTTGACCTTAAAATCATGCTTCGAAGTCAAAAATATTGATTCTTGTTTTTTGCAAATTCGTACAGGAAAGTGTAATCAAACACACTTATTCGTACGTAAAAATGTGTTTAACCACACTTATTCGTGCGTAAAAGTGTAAAATAAGATAATTATTTGCTATATTTGTATCAATAAAACAACCTCTGTACTAATAGAAACAGTCTGATGAAAAGAAAATTAGTTGAAGATTTAAAGCGTTGGAAAAATTCAACAAATAGAAAACCATTGATAATTCAAGGGGCTCGACAGGTGGGTAAAACCTGGGTAATGCAAGAATTTGGTAAAGAAGAATTTAAACAAGTGGTGTATTTGAATTTTGAAAGCAGTACAAGGCTCAAAGAAGTATTTGTTGCTGATTTTAATATTGAGCGATTAATAACTGTTTTTGAAATTGAAACGAATTCAAAAATAATCCCAACAGATACCTTAATTATTTTTGACGAAATACAAGAAGTTGAAAAAGGATTGACCGCATTAAAATATTTTTACGAAAACGCTCCCGAATATTATATAATATCAGCAGGCTCATTATTAGGAATCTCTTTGCAAGAAAACAACTCATTTCCAGTAGGAAAAGTCGATTTTTTACAATTGTATCCAATCAGTTTTTTAGAATTTTTAGAAAACATTGGAGAAGAAAAACTTGCTCAGCAATTAGTACTAAAAAACTGGGAAGTACTGAATAGTTTTCACGCAAAACTAGTTGAGTTGCTGCGTTTGTATTATTTTATTGGAGGTATGCCAGAGGTAGTGGCAAATTACATTACTGACAAAAATTTGACTACTGTTCGAAGCTTACAACAAAAAATAATTATGGGTTATGAAAATGATTTTGCTAAATATGCTCCAAACGAAATAGTGCCTAAAATACGATTGGTTTGGCATTCGATAATTGCACAATTAGCAAAAGAAAACAGAAAATTTATTTATGGACAAATAAAAAAAAGAGCACGGGCAAAAGATTTTGAATCGGCAATAAATTGGTTGCTTGCAGCAGGTTTGGTTTTAAAAGTAAATCGTATTAAAAAACCTACTATGCCCCTTAATGCTTATTCAGATTTTGATGCGTTTAAATTATTTTTGGTTGACATAGGTTTATTAAATGCTATTGGAAATTTAGACCCAAAAATTCTTTTGGAAAAAAATACTATTCTGCACGAATACAAAGGAGCGTTAACCGAGCAGTTTGTTGGTCAACAACTTAAAATAAAAAACGATTTGTATTACTGGTCAACGCCCGATACTACGGCAGAAATAGATTTTATAATCCAATATCAGAACGAGATAATACCAATTGAAGTAAAAGCAGAAGAAAACTTAAAATCTAAAAGTTTAAAAACGTATGTCGAAAAATTTTCACCCAAAACAGCCATACGAACCTCTATGAGTCCTTATAGAAAAGAAACATGGTTAACCAATATTCCGCTGTACGCTATTGAAGGAGTGCGTGAGTGAAAATTTTGTGTAACCAATTCACCCCTCTGTATCTCCCAATTTCGGTCTTCTGACTTCCGTCTTCCGACTTCTGACTCCTTACTGCTTAATCAATTTTCGGTATTTGTTCGTTAATTTACAAACAAATATAGTTAAAAAAAGGGTTGGGTTTGTGTGACACAAACGATGGCTATAACCTTTTTAGCCTTTGTTTGTGTCCTCACAAAAAAAAGATATCGTTTGTGTGACACAAACGATGGCTATAACCTTTGATAAAATTCGCTAATAATCGTCATTGCGATGTATTGGAAGGCAAAAGGGTTGGCACCCTCCTTATTAACGTCATTGCGAACGGAACGCAGTGCAGTGAAGCAATCTGTCAAATCGAAGGGCAGATTGCTTCAGCTCCTACGCTCTTATCCAACGCTTGGGCTTCGCAATGAACGGTAGCGATGGCAATTTTAGCCTTTGTTTGTCCGTCAGCTGACGGATGACTGATTTTAAAAACAAGAATAACGAAGAACTTAGCGAAGCGATCTCATGAAAACCTTTAAAAAAAAATAAAAGCTTTGAATAAATCGGGCGTTATAGACAGACTCTAAATTGGATTAACAATGTTCAATTTTTGAATTGCCTCAATGGGTCCAGGGCAAAAACGAAGGTGGCAATTCACACAACTATTAATTAACTGATTAAATTCTTTTGTTCTATTTTCTATAGAAGCATTTTGGAGAGCTTTTGCTTGAGTAATAATTAAATCGTTAAATGCCGTAAATTCTGGTGTTTTAACATTTGGGTCAGTTGGAATGGCACTATGTGCTCGTTCTAATTCCGCAATGTATGCATCAGAAATATTTCCTTCTTTGTTGGCAATTAATTGTTTTAAGGAATCGGTGTTTAAACGCAACCGACGCATTAACAATGCCAATTCGCTATCACCATTTGGGTTAATGGCAGAAGTTGTTGTGGTGCAACTTTCTTTTTGCTCTTTTTTATCGTTAGCAGAACAAGCAAAAAAAAGGGATGCTAAAAAGCATCCCATTATAATTTTTAAGGATTTATTCTTCATTTGGTGTGGTGCTTTCTCCTTTAATAATAACTCCTACAGCTTCAAAAGAGTAATTAATTTCTGGTTCGGTTATCGCATCAATTTCTTCTTGTGGAGCTTTGGCATCTTCTGCATAATGTTTTAAAGTAGCCACATCGGTGGTATCCATTTTTGCAACTCCTTGAACAATTGCTAATTTTCCAGCAGCATCTTTAGGCACAAAAAAACCATAATCTTTAAACGAAACTCTCATCGCTGTTCCGTTTCCTAAATCTAACATCATCCAACATCCTTTTTTCTGACAAACCTCATCAATGGTGGTGGCTAATTTAGTCGCTAACGAATCTTTTCCTTCTAGTTGAGTTAAAAATTCAGCAGGAGTAATGGCTCCTTCTTCGGTGATGTCTTCGCCGTGTTTAGTGATTTCAACGTTAACTTCATCTACAACTTCAACTGGTTGTTCAGTATTGTTGCAGGCAAAAAGCAAAAATGTACTTGCTATGACGATATACTTATTCATTTTAATTTGGTTTTTAGTTTAAAAAAGCAAATTTAGTTTTTTAAATTATTCTAATCCAATTTTATTTAGGTAACTTCGTTAATTAGATTGAATCTAATTTAAGACTGTCCATTTAGTCAAGAGGTTGAACTATACTGTATGATTTTTTTGCAAACAAATCAGCAATCTACAGTTGGCAATTAGCAAAAAACAACACTTTGCAGAAACCTTTGCCAACTGAAGATTGAGGACTGCAGACTTTATAAATAAACTCTAAATAGCGTCTATGAATATCAATTTCAAACAATTAACATTCGTTATTTTTGTACTATTAATGACTAAAACGACCATGGCTCAAAACGAACTGAAAAAAAATAAACTAACTGATTTTGAAAAACAGGTAATCATCAACAAAGGCACCGAAAGTCCATTTACTGGTGAATATACCGACCATAAAGCACAAGGTGTGTATTTATGCAAACAATGTAATTATCCTTTATACAATTCAGCAGACAAATTTCCTTCACATTGTGGTTGGCCTAGTTTTGATGATGAAATTGAAGGTCATGTTACTCGAGTACTGGATAAAGATGGAAGTAGAATTGAAATCGTTTGTAGTAACTGTAAAGGGCATTTAGGGCATGTTTTTGAAGGTGAAAAATATACGCCTAAAAACACCCGACATTGTGTTAACTCTGTTTCTTTAAAATTTGTTTCTATACAAGAGTGGGGAAAAATGAAGAAATAAAAATGAGTAGTTGATATAGCTACATTTTCGTAATACTTGGTAATGGATGTTGTAAAAAGTTACAGTTGTTTTTTAAATATTCCATAAACAGCAGAACCACTTCCAGTCATAGAAGCATAAAGTGCCTCTTTTTTGTACATTTCTTGTTTCAAACTTTCAATTTCAGGATGATTTGGAAATATTGATTCTTCAAAATCATTTTTTATTGTTGATTTCCAGTTATGAATTGGTGATTTAATTAATTCTTTTAAATTGGTTGTTGATTTTTTTGGACTAATTTCTCGATAAGCTTCGGCAGTATTAATGTGAATGTTAGGATATTCTATTGAAATAGTATAAGAAGATAAATCCAACGCTACTTCTTCAAATTCATCTCCTTTATGAAAAGCATAAATAGGTTTATTTTTAATAAAAAAAGCACAATCACTCCCAAGTTTTTGAGCGTAATTTATTAATTGATTGGTTGTTATATTTAGATTAAACAATTCATTTAAAATTTTTAACATAAATGCGGCATCAGCTGAACCTCCACCTAAACCCGCTCCAATTGGAATTACTTTGTGCAAATGAATTTTAACAGCTGGGATTAAAAAATCTTGTTGAAGCAACCGATAGGCTTTAACGCATAAATTATCATTAAAATCGCCAAGAA
>PFUQ01000019.1:0-903 GCA_002790175.1 Flavobacteriales bacterium CG_4_9_14_3_um_filter_32_8 | reverse complement strand
AAAATTCTAATTGATTCTCTGAGTTTTTAACTACTTCTAAAACATCAAATAAATCAACTACAGGATAAAAAATACTCTCCAAATTATGAAATCCGTCTTTTCGTTTTTCAATGATGTTTAGACCGATATTAATTTTGGCGTTTGGAAAAACAATCATTTGGTTAAATTTTATATTCTTGTTCAAAAATACGAATAAGAAAAATGTTGAATAAACTAAATTAGTAATTTAGCAGCTTGTTTTAAATGAAGTGAACTATGCCAGTATATTTAGATTTTGAAGAGCCAATAAAGGTATTACATGATCAATTAATTGAAAATACTAAATTGCAGGAAGAAAAAGGTGTTGATACCAGTAAAATTGTAATTGAAATAGAAAAGAAAATTAAAGAAACTCAAAAAAAGATTTATAGTAACCTTACTGCATGGCAAAAGGTGCAAGTTTCTAGACATCCCGAACGACCTTATACCCTTGCCTACATTAACGCCATTACTGATGGCGAATTTATCGAACTTCATGGGGATAGAACGGTAAAAGATGACAAAGCCATGATTGGTGGTTTTGGAAGTATTGATGGAAAAACAGTGATGTTTATTGGTCAACAAAAAGGAATTAACACTAAAATGCGTCAGCTTAGAAATTTTGGTATGGCAAACCCTGAGGGATATCGAAAAGCACTTCGTTTAATGAAATTGGCAGAAAAATTTAACAAACCTATTGTTTGTTTTGTTGATACTCCAGGAGCATTTCCTGGTTTAGAAGCCGAAGAAAGAGGACAAGGTGAAGCCATTGCTCGAAATTTATTTGAAATGGCTCAACTAACTGTTCCTATTATAGTAATTATTATTGGCGAAGGAGCTTCTGGTGGGGCTTTAGGAATTGGAGTTGGAGATAAAGTGCTGATG
>PFUQ01000105.1 GCA_002790175.1 Flavobacteriales bacterium CG_4_9_14_3_um_filter_32_8 | reverse complement strand
TTTTAATGTTCGTTTTTCTTCTTTTGTTGTGCCTTGCGAAAATACAGTTGTTACAGCTGTAAATAAAAGTAAAATGATTAAGAAAAACCTATATATAAAAAACATAAAATTTTATATTAATGAATTAATCAATTAAGTACTTATTTTATTTTAATTACAACATATTGGTATTTTTCATAAACACTAGCATTATTAAAATCACTATTGTATTCAGGTCCATTAACATTAGAGTCTACATTTTTAAGGATAATATTTTCTTTCTTTACTCCTTTGTTGACTAACGATTTGATAATATTATCCTTTGCGTCTTGAGCTCTTTTGTAGGCTAGATTGGAATTGGTGCCATAAGTTTTTGTTGGAACTTTTGATGCGCTTGATTCAATTTCAACAATCACTTTTTCTGATGATTTTGATTTTTCAACGGCCTTGTTAATTAAATCAATGTATTTTTCGCTAGAAGTATTAACACTTTTAACATTGTAATTAAAAAATTCTTGATAAGAAGCAATTACATCACCAGTTGGAACATAATTAGTATTTGCATTGTTAGTCAATAAGTCAATTTGCTTTTTAAGGTCGCTAATAATAGCTTCTAAAGAAGCAACCCTGGAGTCTTCATTATTATTGGTGTTGGTATTGGTGTTGTTTTTAGCTAATTGAGCCTTAAGGTCTGCAATTTGAGCATTTAATGTTTTAATGATACCTTTTAATTGATTTAATTCATCATCATTATTCGTAGTATTGTTATTATTATTTGTATTGTTATTTGTATTGTTATTATTGGTGTTGTTATTATTATTATTGTTTGTATTGTTATTGTTTGTGTTGTTGGTTACCAAAGTATCTTCTGGATTTCCAAAAATGATATCTTGCAAATCAATACCTCTGTTAATTTCTTGATAAGCTGAAATAGGCGGTATGTATAAATCTTCTTCTTGTTTAAATGTAGCTGCAGAATAAATAATATGATAATCATTTCCTGGTGCTAATATGATACTAAACTTTCCATCTTTTTTTCTTGGTTTAAAAATTCCAACCAACTCTCCATTTTCGTTGTTAGTAACAACAACTTGTGCATTATCTGGAGTTTCAGACATTCCTCTAACTTTAATAAAACCAGTTAACAATGTAACAGGTTTAGCATTGGCATCCTCTAAAGAGATTTTATAAATATCTTTTTCTCCATATCCAGTTTCTTTAAAAGAAGAATAATATCCCCTTTTACCATCCGTTGAAGTAACAAAAAATACATCATCATCAGTAGAGTTTACAGGATAACCCATGTTTACTGGCTTAGTCCAATTTCCAGCATCATCTAATAGTGAATAAAAAATGTCGTAACCTCCAATACTGTTGTTTCCTTTAGAACTAAAATACATACTTTTTCCATCTGGATGGATAAAAACACCATCTTCATCATAAGGAGTATTAATTACATTCCCAATATTTTGAGCTTTTGACCAATCTCCAGTAGGTAATTTTTTACATACATAAATATCTTGTCCTCCAAATCCTCCTTTTCTATCGCTTACAAAAAACAAGTTGT
This sequence comes from Flavobacteriales bacterium CG_4_9_14_3_um_filter_32_8, assembly GCA_002790175.1. GTDB lineage: Bacteria > Bacteroidota > Bacteroidia > Flavobacteriales_E > Vicingaceae. The sequence goes on along the minus strand of PFUQ01000105.1, from coordinate 6,607 downwards.
TGCCATCTGGAGTTACGTGAGCATGTGTTTCTCTAGAAGTTAAGTTGATGTCAGAACCTAATTTTATTGGTGCAGACCATTCTTCACCTTCTAATTTACTGATGTAAATATTTCCATCACCATTATCGTCTTTGTAAATAAATAAAGTCTGACCATCGGCTGAAATGTTTATAGTTGCTTCATGACCTTCGGTGTTTATTCCCAATAATTCTGGTTCCGACCAAACACCATCATAATTATTAGACACATAAATATCCTCATAATGTTTACCATCAGAGATGTCTTTAATATAATAATTAGAACTATCTTTTCTTACTCTCCTTGATGTAAAATACATGGATGATTCATCAATAGATATTACAGGGCTATAATCAGCTGAAACAGAATTAATAACAACTCCCATATTGGTAACTTTTATATTAACAGGGTTTTCCATAGCAATTTTAGCATTTTTACATTGCTCAATATGGTGATCAACCTCGTTAAATAAATAATGTTTTTTAGATATTTTTTCTTTAAAAGAGTTATAATTCAGCATTGCAGCATCCAATTGATTATTAATGTGATAGGCTTGTGCTAAATAAAAATAAGACTCTACAGGTGATTTTTTTTCTGAAGCAGAAAAGGGATTATAATTATTGGTAGAGTTTTGTACGGCTTTTACTAAATAATCCAATGCTTTCTTTTTTTCATTAGCAGAATAAATATAGCAAACGCCAACTTTATAATTGATGTTAAAGTTATCGGGCTGTTCACTTTGTAATTGTAACCATATTGGTAGTGCAACATTGTGTTGGTTTTCTTCCATTAATGTGTTGGCTTCTAAGAATTTTTGATTAAAAGATTCTTGAGCATAAGCATTTAATAATGCAATACAGAAAGTAATAAAAAGGGCTATTTTTTTCATGAGTTAGTTTCTCTTGTATTTTTATTGTTGCAAATATATTTTATTTGTCATTCATATCAAACTATTAATACCAACAAATATCCGATTAACTATTTAAAATTCTCGATTAATGTCAAATTCTTCTAGATAATCGGCTACTTTTCTCACAAACATACCTCCCAAAGCACCATCAACAACTCGGTGGTCGTAAGCATGTGATAAAAACATTTTATGTCTAATTGCAATTGCGTCACCATAAGGAGTTTCAATTACAGCTGGTTTTTTGATAATTGCACCAGCAGCCATAATGGCAACTTGTGGTTGATTGATAATGGGCGTTCCCATTACATTTCCGAAAGTACCTACATTGGTAATGGTATATGTTCCTCCAGCAATATCATCAGGGGTCAATTTGTTATTTCTTGCTCTGTTTGCCAAGTCGTTAACTGCTTTGGTTAAACCCAATAAATTTAACTGATCAGCGTTTTTTATTACTGGAACAATTAAATTACCACTAGGTAAAGCAGTAGCCATTCCTATGTTAATATTTTTCCTTTTAATAATGTTATCTCCATCTACAGAAATATTAACCATAGGAAAATCTTTAATAGCTTTAACAATTGCCTCGATAATTAGAGGAGTAAAGGTTAATTTTTCTCGTTCTCTTGAAAAAAATTCATCTTTTACTTTATTTCTCCAGTTAACAATATTGGTCATATCTGCCTCAACATAAGAAGTAACATGTGGAGATGTGTTTTTGGATGCGACCATGTGAGCAGCAATGAGCTTTCTCATCCTGTCCATTTCAATGATTTCATCGCCTTGCATTAATGATAAGCCAACAGATTGGTGAACCTCTGCTTTTACTGAAGGCTGAATTGGAGCCGTTCCGTTGGATGAAATTTTTATTGGTTTAGCATCTTCTTGAGTTCTATTGGGTAAATAATTAAGAATATCTTTTTTAGTTACTCTTCCTTCTTTACCAGATCCATTGATGGCTTCCAATTCGTTGATGGTAATTCCTTCTTTTGAAGCTATACTTTTTACCAAGGGAGAATAAAACTTGGAACTAGTAGAAAAATTCTGAATTTTTTCAGCAATAACTGGTGAAGAAACTTCTGAACTTTCATTAATAGTAATTTTTTCTAATAGGGGTAAGGCAATTTCTTCCTTAATTGGAGCAGCACTTATTGTTTCACCTTCAGAGTCAATAATGGCAATCGCTTGCCCAACTTGAACTACATCCCCCTCGTTAAATAATTTTTTTATTAAAATACCTCCAGATGTTGAAGGGACTTCTGAATCTACTTTATCAGTAGCAATTTCTACAATAGATTCATCAGCCTCTATAGATTCACCTATTTCTTTTAACCATTTCGTAATTGTTGCTTCTGCAACACTTTCACCCATTTTAGGCATTATCAATTCAACTTGTGCCATGCTTTATTTTAACTTGTTATTCTTAATTTTATGAAAGATTACAAAAATAGCTTAAAAATTCTATTTTTCATATCAATTATATAAGTATTTTGGCTATCAATAAAGTGGCAATCATTAAATAAAAAATGAACTTTAAAGTAATATTATCAGTGATTTTTCTATTTGTTTTTTTTGTTTCTAAAGGACAAGAAACTAAAATGCAAAAATTTAGAAAACTAAGTTGCCCCGAAAAATGGTGGGTGGTTTCTCATCCTTTTGTTGCTAAAAAAGCTCTAAAAGTTACAATTTATACAAGAGAAATAGCCAAGGAAGTTAAAGAAGATAAGTTGTTAAAAGGTGAAGGAAATGGTGACCAAATAGATGCATTTCGACATACTTTTTGGATGGCAAATTTAATGTTGGAAATAGGAGGTAGGAGAGCTAAAAAATTAGGAAAAGCACACGAGAAAGGAAATTACAAAGATTTTAAAAAACATCGATTGGAAGATGGTATTTTGCCCGATAGAATTAGCTCAGAAATGGACTTGTTTAACAATGAAGTTGGAATTGAATTAGGAAAAAAATGTTCTAAATTTGAATTAAAAAGTATTGTAATTGACTTAGTGTTGAATGGAAATTGTAAAATAATTAAAATGGATAAAGAAGGAAGTTTTATAGATTGTGAAGGAAATATTATTCCTGCCGAAAGTTTAAAAGGAAAATGGGAAAATGAGAAGTGTTTGGTAAGCAGTAATGAAGCAAAATGAGATTTGAAGTCCGAAGTAAAAAGTAACTTCAGTCTTCCGACTCCTGTTATTTGTTATTTGTTACTTCACGATAAATTTCTGATGGTAAATTTTTAGGGCTTTTTATACGAATCTGTTTGTTTACGTTAAATCTACCCGAAACCACTTGAATATCTTTGATTGAAACATCAAATTCGTTAGCTAAAAATCGGACCATATAATCTGTTGCTTTTCCTCCTTGAGGAGCTTCTCTAACACTAATTTTTAACTGAGTCCCTTTCACTTTTCCTATAGCATCACGTTTAGCATTGGGAGTTCCCAAAATATTAAGTATTAGCGTTTCTCCCTCCCAAGCGTAAAATGAATGGAGTTCTTTTTTGCTAATTGTAGCTAAAGGAACTTCTACTTCTTCTATTTTATTTTTTTGTTTTTTTTTGTTTTTTTTTGACATAATCTTTTTTTTCTTGCCCCAATAATTTTTTATTAGCCAAAAAATTATGATATAAAAATAGCAAAAAATAAGTTCTTAAAAATTAATTTTTAAGAACTTATTTTAAAGATTCATTAAAGTTCTAATTATTGATTCTATTATGCAGATGATAGAATAATTAGATTTTTTTTTAGTACATCAAGTGTTTTTTGCTGTCGTTTTTCCAACCCGCATAACTTTCGCTGTTCACAAAAAATATTTTTAAATCGGCGTAAGATTCAGAGCTAACGAAATAGATTTTTTTCTTAGCATAACTTTCGCTAGATACAAAAAACCATTTGCCGTTATTGTCGCCTGCATAACTTTCGCTGCTTACTTTATAAACCAAAAGGTCGGCGTAGCTTTCGCTACTTACAACAAATACCTTAACATCAGCGTAGCTTTCACTGCTTACGGTGTAAACTTTTTGAGCAAATACGGTAGTAAAACCACCAACTAATAATAAAACAATTAACAATTTTTTATTCATAATATTTATTTTAGTTTATTGTATTCATGAGTGCTTCGCAGTTCATGTTCTTTAAATTTAAACTATTAAAAAAAGACCCGTTTATTAAAGTGGGTTCTGGTCTCCACCTATTTGTTTCGAAAGATAATTAATTTATTTAAAAAAATATAAATTTATTTTTAAATTTTTTTCTCGCTCGACTATGCCGAGTGAGAACTGTTATTTCTGCATTAGTTGTTAAAAACAACAGGAATATCACTCACTCGGCATAGCCGAGCGAGTGGGGAAGGGGAAATGGGGAAAGTTAAAATATGTTAATTATTAAAATAATTGAACCGATAACAATTATTGTCAAAACTAGAGTTATAATAAGTTTATAAATTCGTTGTTTATCTTCCTTTAATCTAATTTCCTTTAATTTTAATAAAAGTATCTCGCTTTCTATTGGGGTTAATTTTTTTATTTCAATAGGTTCTCCTTTTTTATAGATTGTATTGTCTCTTGAAAACGGTGTGTGCTTGTTTTTTCTTCTACTGTTGTTTTTCATTGAAGCAATCATTGCTGCGATATGTCCTTCTCCACCCATTTTTATTTATTTAGTTTTTTTACGCAATTTACCAAAATAGGTTTTTCATTCCAATCAGTTGTAGCAAAAACATACTGTTCACCACCATCTTTTAACTTTAATTTCTTTTTTACTTGTTCTACGCTATCTTTAAAATTGCGGCAACTTACATTGGCTTTTTTTAACCCTAATTTACTAAAATCTTTAGGTTGGTAGTTAAGCACACTTTTAATTTCAAACACTCTTCCTGGAAAATTAGCAACGAGTTGTTGGGAAGTATATAAATGACTGTTTGTGGCTATTTTTTTGAGCTGAAATTGTTTTCCAACAGCATTAAATGCTCCAGCTTTTAATACAGCAACATTGGGCTCGTATAGGAATTTTTCTGGCAAAAAATATTCAGAATTTGTAGCCTTTTCTTGTTCAAAAGTAAAATCAAAAAATTGATTGATTTTGCTCAAATTTACACAGTGAATTTGTGGCTCAACTTTCTTATTATTTTCTAATAAATACAACACCTCTTTGCAGTCATTATCGACAGCAATTACCCAAACATTGGTAACGAATTTTAAATCTTTTAAAGTAAGTTTAATGTCTAATAAAGGTGCTGTTTTAATCAGAATTTTATCAGTAATTTTAAAGATTTCAGGTGCAAGTTCTACGATGTTTGGCGTACATTCGTCTAATTTAAAAACTCGTTTTTTTTCGTTTCTTCTACTGGGGTCAATGTAAATAAAATCGAATTTAGTTTTCGTTTTTTTTAAACAATCTTCGGCTGGTGAATAGATGGTTTTTATGTTTTTTGCTTCTAAAAAAGTAAAATTATTTTTGGCGATTTCAAATACGTCTTTGTTTTGCTCTACATAATTTACCTGTTCTATTTTTTTAGAAAAATAATACGCATCAACACCAAAACCACCTGTTAAATCAAGCATACTTTTGCCTTTAACTAATGTGCTTTTATAAATAGCTGTTGCTTCTGAGGAGCATTGTTCCATCGCTAATTTTAAAGGATAAATGATTGATTTATTGTTATAAAATTCAGGAAGTTTAGTTTTTGCTTTTTGCAAGCCATTAATTTGGTTCAAAATAAATGTTGCATCCAACTCAGGTTTTTTGCTTAATAATAATGCAATTTCAGCGAGGGATTTATGGAGGTTTTGTTGAATGAATTTTATAGTGTTCATTTCTTTTGTATTCGTCATTGCGAACGACCGTAGGGAGTGAAGCAATCTGTCAAATAGGAATAAGATTGCTTCATTTCGTTACACTTCATTCGCAATGAACTGTAGTTATTGTGTCAAAGCATATTGAATAATGTTAGCACCCATTTTTAATGCTTTAGTTCTGTTTTCTTCCGAATCATTGTGTACTTCGGCATCTTCCCAACCATCACCCAAATCACATTCAAAATCATAAAAACAAACCAAGCGACCTTCATAAATTAATCCAAAACCTTGAGGAGGTTTGTCATCGTGTTCATGAATTTTTGGCAAACCATTGCTAAAATCATAGTACTGATGATAAATGGGATGGGAGAATGGAAGTTCTACCAACTCCAACTCTGGAAAAACTTTTTTTAGTTGTGGTCGGATAAACTTATCAATCCCATAATTATCAGAAATGTGCAAAAACCCTCCACCAATTAAGTAATTTCTTAAATTTTCTGCTTCATCGCCATTAAAAATAATGTTACCATGCCCAGTAATATGTACAAAAGGATAGTTAAAAATTTCAGAGCTGCCAACTTCAACTATCGCTTGTTCGGTATTGATGTTGGTTTGTAAGTTTTTATTGCAATAGCTAATTAAGTTGGGTAACGATGTTTCTAAATTGGCATACCAATCGCCACCACCATTGTATTTGATTAATGCAATTTGATAGCTGGATGTTTGGCTAAAAGAAATTATTGAGAGAAGTAGAAAAAATAGGATTAGAACTCCTCTTAAATATAAGATTGCTTCAACTCTTTTCGCAAAGAGTTTCGCAATGACGGTTGAATTAAAAGTTCTATTCATTTATCAAATTAAAAGTAGTACAAGCTACAACTCCT
>PFUQ01000255.1:5149-8202 GCA_002790175.1 Flavobacteriales bacterium CG_4_9_14_3_um_filter_32_8 | reverse complement strand
CACCGACCAGGGGATGAATTGCCTAAAGCTGTGGCTGTTTTAGACCAAAAAAGAGAAGATTGTACTTATCCTTTTAAAGAATTATCAGGTTGCGGAATAGGATTTAAACTGATGCAAGCATGGACAAAACAAACTCAAAAAGAAGAAGCTAAATTATTAGCATACTTAGATTTAGTAGCCATCAGTACATGTGCCGATATTGTTCCTATTATTGGAGAAAATCGAATTTTTGTGTATTATGGATTACAACAAATGAATGCACATCCACGATTGGGAATTAAAACCATATTGGAGTTGGCTGCTTTAAAAAGTGAATTAGTGGTTAAAGATGTGGTTTTTACCATTGCACCACGAATTAATGCAGCTGGTAGAATTGCTTCAGGCAATAAGGCTGTTGAAATGTTGGTGGAAGAAAATAGCGACAAAGCGATTGAATTTGGAGGTGACATCAATGAGTTAAATACGGAGCGTAAAGATTTAGATAAAATAATTACACAAGAAGCCTTAGCAATTATTGCCGAAAATGAAGGGTTACAAAACAAAAAAACTACCGTTCTTTTTCAGGAAAATTGGCACAAAGGCGTAATTGGCATTGTTGCTTCCAGATTAATAGAAACTCATTACCGACCAACCATCATTTTAACCGAATCGAATGGAAAAGCAACAGGTTCTGCTCGTTCGGTAAAGGATTTTGATGTGTACAATGCCATTGATGCTTGTCGAGATTTACTAGACCAATTTGGTGGACATAAATATGCTGCTGGGCTTACCATGCCTTTAGAAAATTTAGATGCTTTTATTCAAAAATTTGAAGAAGCTGTTACTGCTCAGATTGACCCTGAATTGTTGATTCCTCAAATAGGAATTGATGCTCAATTGGAATTGAACCAGATAACTGATAAATTTTATAAGATATTAAAACAGTTTGCTCCTTGTGGACCAGGAAATATGCGACCAGTTTTTATGTCGGAAAATGTTTTTATTTCTGAAACTTCCAGAGTGGTGGGAAATAATCATTTAAAAATGGAAGTTTTTCAAGAAGAAAACCCGAAGTTAAAATTTTCGTGTATTGCTTTTAATTTAGGACACCAGTTAGATGAACTTGCCGCAGGTGTTCCTTTTAGTATTGTTTACAACATCGAAGAAAATTACTGGAATGGTAAAACTACGTTGCAGTTAAATGTGAAGGATATTAGGATTTAAACCTTTCTTCTCAGCTCAAAATTTTGCCCTAAATAAACTCTACGTACTTGTTCGTCAGCGGCTAATTCTTCGGCAGTTCCTTGTTTTAAAATGCTACCTTCAAACAACAAATAGGCTCTGTCGGTAATGCTTAGGGTTTCTTGTACATTGTGGTCGGTAATTAAAATACCGATATTTTTTTCTTTGAGTTTAGAAACAATAAACTGAATGTCTTCTACAGCAATGGGGTCAACGCCAGCAAAAGGTTCGTCTAATAAAATAAAATTAGGATTAGAGGCTAAAGCACGAGCTATTTCTGTTCTTCTTTTTTCTCCACCACTCAAGTTATGCCCCAAATTTTTACGAACAGGACCGAGCCCAAATTCTTCTAATAAATCTTCTAATTTTTTACTTTGTTCTTCTTTGGTTAAGTCCATCATCTCCAAAATAGCAGCAATATTATCTTCCACACTTAATTTTCTGAAAACAGAAACTTCTTGCGGTAAATAACCTATACCCATTTGGGCTCTTTTGTACATGGGAGCTGTTGTAATTTCTTGTCCATCCAAAAAAACATGACCAGAATTAGGTTGAATTAAGCCAACAATTACATAAAAAGAGGTTGTTTTCCCTGCTCCATTTGGCCCTAACAATCCAACAATTTCTCCTTGTTGAACAAAGATAGAGACATCTTTAACAACGGTACGTTTTCCATATTTTTTGAAGATGTTATCTGCCTTTAATATCATGATATAAAGATAGTTTTTTCTTTTAGTTTTTACGATTTAAAACGTAGCATTATTTCTTTTAGTATGAAATGTAATGAGTTAGAAAAATAAGATTATTTTGCTTGTTTTTCGACCGCTTTAGAGACAAAAATGCTAAACTCATACAACAGTAACAACGGAATAGTCAATAATACTTGACTGGTAATATCTGGAGGTGTTAAAATGGCAGAGATGGTTAATGTCCCAACTAGGGCATGTTTTCTATATTTTCGCATCATTGCTGGAGTAACCAATCCAACTTTTGAAAGAAAATAAACGATTAATGGAAGCTCAAAAACTAAACCACAAGCTAAGGTAACTGAGGTGATGGTAGAAATAAAAGAATCTAAATCAATTTGGTTTTTAACAATATCACTCACATGGTAATTTCCAAAAAACTGAACGGAAAGTGGTGAAACTAAATAATAACCAAATAAAATACCAATCATAAATAAAAATGAGCCTGAAAAAACTAATGCTCGGGCATATTTTTTTTCAGTTTTTTGCAGAGCTGGACTAATAAATCGCCATACTTCATATAGAATATAAGGAAAAGCTAAAATGATACCTGCAACAATTGAGGTCATCACGTGAATGGTAAACTGACCACTCATACTGATGTTGATTAAATTAAAATCAATGTTTCCTAAACACAAAGAATCTCCTTTACCCATTAAATTAGAGATTTTACAAAACATTCGATAGGTCCAAAAATTATTATCCATTTGAGCTAAAACAACTTTATCAAATAGAAATGATTTAAAGATGAAAGCAAGAATGGAAAAAGTTAAGATTGCTACGCTAGACCTTACCAAATGCCATCTTAACACTTCAAGATGATCAAGAAATGACATTTCAGATTTAGTATTTTCGTTTTCAGTCACCTTAATAATATTTTTGGCTTTTATTGAGCTTAATATCGTTTACAAATTGTTTTATTTTTTGTTCCTCTTGTTTTTTGCAAACGAGCAAAATGTTATCAGACTCAACAACAATGTAATCTGTAAGTCCTTGTAAAACGACTAATTTATCTTTTGGAACATTAATAATATTAGTTGAGGAATCGTAAAGCATTACGTTTTTTCCAACTACCGCATTTTTATT
>PFUQ01000255.1:0-5137 GCA_002790175.1 Flavobacteriales bacterium CG_4_9_14_3_um_filter_32_8 | reverse complement strand
TAAATGGGTGTAAATGGAACCCCAAGTTCCTAAATCGGACCAACCAATATCTGCATTTATCACAAAAACATTTTTAGATTTCTCCATGATACCGTAATCAATAGAAATGTTTTTACAGGAAGAATATGCGGTTTGAATAAAATCATGTTCTTTAGGGGTGTTGTATAATCCTAACCCATTATTAAAAACTTCATCCACTTGAGGTAAAAGTGTTTCAAAAGCTTTTTGAATGCTTTTTAAACTCCAAATAAACATTCCGGAATTCCATGAAAAATCACCATTTTCAATAAATTTTTCAGCTAATTTTAAATTTGGTTTTTCGGTAAATGCTTTTACTTTTTTTATTTCAGTATCAGCTTCTTCGATAAATTGAATGTATCCGTAACCTGTGTCAGGTCTGCTTGGAGTAATTCCTAAAGTTAATAAGCAGTCATTTTTAGAAGTGTAATCGAGTGCTAATTGCATGACTCTAATAAATTCATCTTCTTTTAAAATTAGATGATCTGATGGTGCAACAATAATATTGGCATTTGGGTTTTTTGCAGCAATTTTATAGTTGGCATAAGCAATACAAGGAGCTGTATTTCTCATGGTAGGTTCACAAATTATTTGTTCATCATTAATTCCCACTAATTGTTTTAATATAAGTTCCTTGTAAATCTCGTTGGTAACAATGTAAATATTTTCCTCGAGGCAAATGCGTTTTAGTCTATTGTAGGTTTGTTGAATAAGGGTTTTACCAGTTCCAAGTATATCAATAAATTGTTTGGGGTGTTGTGTCCTACTCATTGGCCAGAACCTGCTGCCAATTCCACCAGCCATTATTACACAGTAATTATTTTTGTTCATCAATCGAATATTCGTTCAATTATTTTAATTTACTTAATGCTGTTTTTAATTTTTTAAATAGTTCATCGATTTCTTCTATAACACAAGTCCCTACAGATAAGCGATACCAAGTTGAATTTTTTGAGGCACCAAAAGCATAAAAAGGAACGATGGCTAATCCTGCTTCATCGAGCAAATATTTTGTTACATCTTCTGTATTTTGAAGAACAGTTCCATCTTCTTTTTGTTGTTTTGATAAATCAAATTTAACGGTAAGGTAAATGGCTGCCTGTGGTGCAATGGCATCTACATGATAGCCTTCTTCTTTCAACTTTATCATGCCTTTGTATATGGCGTTTAATCGTTGACTGATGTTATTTTTAAAAGAAAAAAGATATTCATCTATGCCAGCATCGTTATTAAGATATTTGGCAGTAGCAACTTGTTCGGCTTTTGGTGCCCATGAGCCTACATGGCTTAGGATAGCCTTCATTTTATCGATGATTTTTTGTGGACCAAATGCCCATCCTACTCTAACTCCAGTTGCAGCAAAAACTTTAGAAATACCATCAATATAAATGGTGTAATTTTTCATGTCTGGACAAATAGAAACAGGGTCGTAATGTCTGGTCTCTCCAAAGGTTAACGTCCAATAAATTTGATCAAACATCAGATAAAGCGGTTTTTTCGAATTACCTCTTTTTTTATTTTCTTCTAAAATTAATTCACAAATTTCTTCTAAACCATTTCTGCTAAAAACAGTACCCGTAGGGTTTAATGGTGAACATAAGGAGATTAGTGATGCTTGACTAATGTAGGGTTTAATATCTGCTGCAGCGGGCATAAAATTATTTTCAGCTTTGGCTTCAATTAATACTTGCTTTGCTCTAGTTAAATGGCAATAATGATTGTTGTTCCAAGAAGGAACAGGGAACACTACAGTATCTTCTGGATCTAGAATTGTTTGATAAACTGCATATATTAATGGTCTTGCACCTCCAGAAATTAAGATTTGATTTGCATCATATTCTAAGCCTTCTCGGGTATGTAAAAAACGAGAAACAGATTCTCTCAACTCAGTAATACCATTTGCAGCAGGATAATTAGTTTCATCATTTTGATAAGCTTTTATAATCTCTGTTTTAAGTTCTGAAGGAATTGGAAAAATTTTAGGATCAAAATCACCAATTGTTAAATTGTAGATTTTTGCCCCATTTTTAATTTTTTCTTTTACCTCACCTGCCAATTTAATTATTTCTGAACCAATCAAATTTTCAGCCATTTGAGCTACTTTTTGATTGACAATAGGGTCTAATAATGATGAATTCATGTTTTATTTTTTTTTACAAATCCAAAGTTAAGTATTAGCCTTCCAACTAAAAAAATCATTAATTATTAGTTATTAACATTATCAGCCATTAGGGTTTTAAACGAGCTTAACCTTCAATAACAAAAACTTCGGCAATACTATGGATTAGATATCCTTTTTTAGAAGAAACCTCTTCACAAAGAAATCTTGTTCGTCTTTTTTCTCCTTTAATAAATACTCTTTTATCATTTAAAATAAATGTTGCACCTTCTGGAACATTTACTAAGTGTATGGTATTTGTTTTCTGATCGTATTTTTTAAGTTCGAAAACTAAATTTATATCTCTTGCAGAGGATGCTGGGGGATTTTTAATATGTTTTCTGAGTACTACAGCTATTTCTTCCGGAAAAATATTTTTTACCAGTAAAACATTGGTTAATGTGGCAAATTCTGTCTTCCATTCAAGCCCATGAGCCATTGCTTTATGCTGGTGCTTGAGCCAAACTAATAAATGTGCAAACTCGTGGGTTAAGGTAATTAAAAAAGCATATTCATTTAAGTTTGAATTTATGCTTATACGAGATAATTTATCTTTCTCGGAGGTTCTAAAATCACCAAATTTTGTACTTCTTTTTTTGGTAATTTTTAATTCAAACGGTCTCTGATTGAACCATTTTTGTAATATAGGAATGCTCTTTTTTGGAATGTAATTTTCTAATATTTCAAAATTAATAGGCACTATGAAAATATATTATAAACCAATAAACTTGAAAGGTAAGCCAATAATCCCATATAAATAACCTGAATAATGGGCCACTTGATAGAGTTAGTTTCTCTATACACTACTGCTAAAGTTGCCATACACTGCATAGCAAAAACATAAAAAATTAGTAACGAAAAAGTAGTGGCTTTTGAATATAATTTTTCGCCTGTTGTAGGGTCTTTTGCTAATGTCATTTTTTCCCTAATGGACTTTGTGCTGTCTTTGTCTCCAACACTATAAAGAGTCGCCATCGTGCCTACAAATACCTCTCTTGCAGCAAAAGAAGTAACCAAAGAAATTCCTATTTTCCAATCGAAACCAATTGGTTTAATAATAGGTTCAATTGTTTTACCAATTATCCCTGCATAAGAAACTTCTAATTTTTCTTTAGCAATGAGTGTCTCAATCTCTTTTTCTGAATAGTTTTCTTTTATGTTTTCGGTTGTATATTTTGTTGTTATTTTTTCAAAAGAATCACCAGGAGCATAAGATGATAAAACCCATAAAATAATTGAAATAGCAATAATAATCTTTCCAGCATTGAACAAGAAAATTTTTACTTTATTAAGTACATCAAGGCTAACATTTTTAAGTCTAGGTAATCTATAAATCGGCATTTCGAGCGTAAAAGTACTGTGTTGTTTAGATTTAATAATCAATTTCATAATTAATGCAGCAATCATGGCTGCTGTAAAACCAAGTAAATACAAGCCCATAACTAAAAGTCCTTGGATGTTAAAAATGCCATAATAACTGTTTTCTGGAACAATTAATGCGATTAACAAGGTATAGACAGGGATTCTAGCAGAGCAACTAATTAAAGGGGAAATCATTATAGTAATTAATCGTTCTTTGTAATTACTAATGGTTCTGGCACTCATTATTGCAGGAACTGCACATGCAGTGCTGCTTAATAGTGGAATTATTGATTTTCCATTTAAACCAACTACTCTTAAAATTCTATCCATTAAAAAACTTACACGCGACATATAGCCCGTATCTTCTAAAATGGTAATAAAAGTAAAGAGTATAGCAATTTGAGGAATAAAAATAAAAATTCCTCCTAATCCAGCAAGAATACCGTCAACAATCAAATCATTTAACATCCCTATAGGTAGTAAGTTAGCTAAAAAATTACCCATAAACAGGAAACTTTTTTCTATTAGTTCCATTGGGTAAGCTGACCAGGAAAAGACTGCTTGAAAAATTAAAAATAGAATACCAATAAATATTAGGTACCCATAAAATTTATGGGTAAGAATATTGTCGATTTTTTTTGTTTGGAGGTAAGATTTATCTTCTCCTTTTTTTACGATGCATTGATTTACAATTTCACTTATTTTTTTTAATCGAAGCATTGTTTCATCAATAGCATTTGAAGAAAATGTTTGCTCAAGAAACTTAGCACTTTTGATTTCAAATGAATGGATAGCATTTTTAAGTTCCTCTATACCTTTTCCTAATTTGGCATTAATTGGAATTATTGGACAGTTTAATAATTTAGATAATTGATTAATATCAATCTCTTGATTATTTTTTTCCAATAAATCCATCATGTTTAATACTAGAATAACATGTTTCCCTTTATCTACAACTTGTGTGTATAATAGTAAATTTCGTTTTAAATTGGTTACATCCGCTACAACAATAATAATGTCATCTTCAGCAGATTCTTCAATATAAACTTTTGCTACTTTTTCATCTTCAGAATTAGGACTTAAACTATAAGTGCCAGGTAAATCAATAATGTTAATTTTAGTTTGATGAATAGTAAAAACTCCTGTTTTTTTATCAACAGTTATTCCAGGAAAATTCCCTACTTTTTGATTTAAACCAGTAAGAGCATTAAAAAGAGTGCTTTTCCCAGTATTAGGATTCCCAATTAATATAATATTTTTCTCAATATTTTGAGGTTTATTTTTAGGCAAATCTTATAATTTATCGATTTCTATTTGCTTGGCATCTGATTTTCTTATTCCAATATAATTGCTTCCCGAAGTTATTAATATTGGATCATTTAATGGAGCTATTCGTTCCACTTTAATTGTTTCACCCAAAATAAAACCCATGGCAAGTAGTTGAATAGCGAGATTATCATCATTAATTTTAATAATAATGCCACTTTCGTTTTCTTTTAATTGAGCTAGGTTCATTAGTTATTTAGAATTAGTCTAAATAGTGGGCAAATATATGCGATTTTTTAATTTATAGATATGATTTTAATCAGAAAAAGAATT
>PFUQ01000247.1 GCA_002790175.1 Flavobacteriales bacterium CG_4_9_14_3_um_filter_32_8 | reverse complement strand
GATAAATTACAAGAAATGTCGTTTAGTGGAAATTATTTAAGTTTAAATACAAAATACTGTAAAATTTATGGTGAAGGGAAAATAGATTTGGGTAATGAAACTGGTCAAGTTAGCATTCAAACAGCAGGAACTATTGACCATAATCAGATTGATGATGATGTGATTTTAGATTTGGTAATGTTAACCGATTTTTTCTTTTCGGAAGATGCTATGAAAAAGATGACTAAAGATATACAGGAAGCCAGTTCATTAGATCCTGTTAAATTAGATCGACCAACATTTGAAAAAGGTTTAAGAGAAATATTAGGGAAAGAAGAAGCAGATAAATTAATTGCTCAAGCGAGTTTGTATGGAGAATTTAAAAAACTTCCAGACTCATTTAAAAAAGCCTTAGTTTTTAATGATTTAAAAATGAAGTGGAATAATAATAGCAAATCCTATCAATCGTTTAGTAAAATTGGCATTAGCAATATTTATAACAAGCCGATTAATAAATACGTAGATGGTAAAGTTGAGTTAATAAAAAAACGAAGTGGAGATATTTTAACCATCTATTTAGAGATTAATCCAAACAATTGGTTTTTCTTTACCTATACAAGAGGTGTAATGCAAGCAATATCTTCTGATATAGATTTTAATGCTGCAATCACTGAGACTAAGCCTGATAAAAGAAAAGCTAAAGCAGAAAAAGGACAAGAACCTTATCAGTTTATGTATTCAACCGATAGAAAGAAAAAAGATTTTTTAAGAGAATTTGATGAATAATTTAGGTAATATTTCATTTTTTGCATCCATATTAATATTCGTAATTTTGCTAATTAGTTTAGTTTATTAAATGAGTAGAAAACAGTTATACATACTTGTATTTTCAATAGTAACGATATTGTTTTTTACCACTCGTGTACAAGCTCAATATTCTTCTGAAGAAGAATTGAAAACAGCTGCTAATACGATGTTTAATGAAAAGAATTATGTTGCTGCATTGCCTCTTTTTTCTCAACTCTTAAGTTTATATCCAAAAGATCTTAATTACAATTATAAATATGGAGCTTGTATCCTCTATGGTTCCAGAGATAAAGAAGATGCCGTTAAATATTTAAAATTTGCAGTTACAAAACCTACTGTTGATCCTTTAGCCTTTTATTTTCTGGCAAAAGCCTATCATCATAATTATCAATTTGCACCAGCATTAGTCAACTATAACAAATTTAAAGAAAAAGCTACTCCTAAAGAGCGATTGGACTATCAACTAGATAGAGAAATTAAGATGTGTGAAAATGGACAGAAACTGTTGACAGGTATTACCGATATTGGTGTTTTAAGTAAAAAAGAAATTAAGGAAACAGATTTTTTTAGGTCTTATAATTTAAAGGGTATAGGTGGAAAAATAATAGTGAAACCTGATGAATTTAAGACCAAACTTGATAAAAAAAATAACGAAACTTCTATTATTTATTTGAGTGAAGCCAAGGACATGGTTGTTTTTTCGTCCTATGGAACTAGTGGTTCGTCAGGGAAAGACATTTACAAAGTGGTTAAATTGCCTAATGGAGAATGGAGTAAACCTAGTAGCATTGGCAATGAAATTAATACAGAATTTGATGAAGACTATCCTTACCTTCACCCCGATGGAAAAACGCTCTATTTTAGCTCTAAAGGTTTTAACAGTATGGGTGGGTTTGATATTTTCAAATCTACTTTAGATGTAAGTTCAGGAAAATGGTCGTATCCCGAAAATCTTGATTTTCCTATCAATACACCAGATGATGATATTTTGTATATTTCTGACATCGACAATAAATTAGCGTACTTTGCTTCATCAAGAGCAAGTCAGCAAGGAGAATTAACAGTTTATAACGTAACTGTAGATGCTCCTCCGACAGAAAATTCTGTTATAAAAGGTTATTTTTTAGCAGAATCTAATCCAAACCTAAAGTCTGCGACAATTACAGTAAAAGATGCAGAAAAGGATAGAAGGTACGGAGTTTATACCACTAACAATGAAACGGGAGAATACCTACTGACTTTTCCTAAAAATGGCGGAAAATTCAAATTATTAATTGAAACTACAAACGATTCCCCGATTCATTCAGCCATCATAGAAATTCCAAAATTAGATGGATTTAGAGCATTAAAACAAGAATTAAGATTGGTGGGTGAAGGAGCTAATGAAAAGCTAGTGGTTAAAAATTTATTTGATGAAGCCGATGAGTTTGATATTAACGACCCATTGGTTGTCCAAAATATCATACAACAAAAAGCAAAGTTAGAGGTTAACACCACTGAAGATGAATTAAATAACTTACAAAATAGTTTAACCAATGCATTATCAAATCAAGAAGAACCTAAATCTAATTATAAAGAGTTAACCAATGAACAATTGGTGAAAACTGTTAATCAAAAAGCAACTAAAATAATTGAGCAGACTACAAAATCTAAAGAACAAACCAATTATTCCTATCAGATTGCTTCACAAAAAAGCTTAAAAGCACGAAATTTATTTGCAGAATCGGAGAAATTGATAACTGAAGCACAACAGATTGCTTCTTCATTAGAAAAAGATAAAAAATTAGCAGTAGCAGAACGAAAAAAAGTGGAAGCAACTCAATTAATTAATGAAGCAGTTGCCACATTAAACATCGCTAGGATACTAGAGAGTGAAGTAACAGATAGAGAAAGCGATATAGCAAATGTAAAAGCTATCAAAGAAAAAGTAACTACTGATATAAATTCAGGAAATAGGAGTGAAGCAGAAAATAACTTATCAAAATTAGATGAAATTGCTTCGGCAACTTATCAAAAAGAATCGGCTTTAGTTAATGAGGAAAAAATTCAAATTCAAAAATTAGAAGAAAAACAACAGATTTATAATAAAACTAGAGATGAAGCTACTGCACTTCTGAACAAAGAATTAGAATTAGCAGAATTGGTTAGCAATTTAGAAGCAAAAAAAGAAACTACTAAAAATAAAACTGAAAAAGCTGATTTAGATGAACAAATAAAGGCATTAACAATTGACATTGATGATATTAAATACGAACGAAATAATGCAAAAGCAAAAGAAGTTATTGCTTTAAAAGAATATAACGATGTCCAACACCAAGTAGAACTTACGAAAATAGCACTAAACAATATCAACCTTAATGATAGCAAAGTTGCTGCTGTTACTCCAGCCAATAAACTTCAATTGGAAAATGATATTCTTTTTTTTGAAAAAGAAGGTTTGGTGGGAACATATCCATCTAGCGAGGAGTTAGCTACTACAGAAAATACCAACAAAGAAGTTTATAGTTTACTCGAACATAAAGATGAGTTTAATGTAATTGATGAAAATGGTAAACTAATTGATTATAGCACGCAATACAGTGTTGAACTATCAAAACTTGACAGTTATGAAAATGAAGCTGAGAAATCTCAACTCATTGTAAAATTAAATCAAGAATGGATTAAAAGTATTGATGAAGAAATTGGAATTAGAAAAAATCAGTTAAAAGGAGAAATTACCAATACCAATAAAGTAAAATACGAAAACAGAATTGCTTCATTGGAAGTATTAAAATCTGAAAAACAAAAAGAAATTAATGAAAATACAGCTTTTGCAGTAAATAATACAACTACACCAAACAACACTGAGGAAGTGCCACTTATGAATAAAGAAGGCAATGTTGTTGATTACAATACTGAATACACAAATAAACTAAATTCTTTTACTGGAGAAGATACTTATGAAACCTACTCTCAAAAAGCTGCAATTCACACCAATTGGGCAAAAACTACAGCACAAGAAATTACCAATAAGAAACAACAATTAGGAACAGCAACCCCCGAGCAAAAAAATACCATCGCCAACGAAATAGCTGTTTTAGAAAGTAACTTACAAGAGCAACAAGAGTTTGCAGCTTTGTATAATTCTCAAGCAGAAACTTTAAAAACGACAGCTTCGGTTGCCAGTAATCCTACTTTGAGTGAGAACAATTCGACTAACGAAAAAACAACCGTTGTTAGCAATGAAAATAAAGGAGAAGATTATCCAGCAAAATACACTAACGAATTGAACGCAATAACAGGAGAAGACAGTTATGAAACTTTCACTCAAAAAGCGACCATCTATAACAATTGGGCAACAACTACCGAGCAAGAAATTACCAATAAAAAACAACAATTAGCAACAACAACAACACCTGAGCAAAAAAATAACATCGCCAACGAAATAGCTGTTTTAGAAAACAACTTACAAGAACAACAAGAATTTGCTGCATTGTTCAATTCACAAGCAGAATCGCTAAAAACAAACGCTTTAGTTGCCGATAAACCTACAACTAACGAGAACAATACGACCAACGAAAAAACAACCAATAATTCTACTGAAATTACAAATTCGACGGAATTAAATAACAACGAAAAAATTAATACCAATAACATTCAACCTAACAATGTTAGCAATCCTATTGCTACTAGCAACGAAATTACAAAGGAAGACCAAGAAGTTATTCTTAGTTTAAAACCAGAAGAAATAGCCACCATTAAAAACTCTGAAGATTACAAGACTTATGCTGAACTAAAAAAAGAGAACAGAAGATTAACCAAAGAAGCAGCAGTAGAATATGTGGAAGCTGACAAAGTACAACAAGAAGCTAAGGATCAACAACAATTAGGAGTAAGTTTAAAAGCAATGGCAGATGGGGCTTCATCTGAAGAAGATAAAGCTAAGAAATTAGCTCAAATCGAAAAATTAAACAAGATGATTGCTGAAAATGAAACAAAATCATCCGAGTTAAAACAAAGTGCGATAGAGAAAGAAAACAAAGCAAAAGAAACTAACAATAAAACAGATTCTATTTTAATTAATACTGATGAAAATGCTTCAAAAAGTATTGCTGCTATTGAAAAAACGGAAACTTTTGAACCTCAATTTTTGGCTGAAGCAATCAATAGAACTACTGATCCAGTTCTAGATAAGCCTATCATTGACAAGCCTATCGTTGACCAACCAGTGGTGGATAAACCAATTATTGACAAGCCTATCATTGACCAACCAATTATTGATAAACCTATTGTTGACCAGCCAGCTATAGATAAACCTATTGTTGACCAGCCAGCTATAGATAAACCTATTGTTGACCAACCAGCTATAGATAAACCTGTGGTTGACCAACCTGTAAAAACTACTCCAACCAACATTGATGAAATTCCAACAGTCTTAAGTAATTCGATATTTGTTATTAATAACACCAACGAAGCGGTGTACAATGAAAATAAAAAAATTCCAGTTTCACCTAAGCTCCCAGAAGGTTTAGTCTTTAAAGTACAAATTGGTGCTTTTAGAAATCCAATTCCTCAAAACCATTACAAAGGATTTGCTCCAATTATGGCAGAAGATGCTGGAAATGGTATAACCAGATACACCGCAGGTTTTTTCAAAACTTTTAACATGGCAAATGAAGCTAAAAATTCAATTCGTTCTATTGGTTATGAGGATGCTTTTGTGGTTGCTTTTATGAATGGTAAAAGAATTAACATTAACGAAGCCAGAGCTCTACAAAATGGAAATGTAGTTGATGAAGGAAACTTTACAGTTAATGCTACGAATAAAACCAATATCAACGAAAATGTTGTGAATAACAACACTACAACTACAACTAACAAAACTGTTGTTACCGAAGAAGTGAAAGATGGTGTTTCTACAGATGTACGAAACATTGGAGGTGTATTTTACTCCATTCAGGTTGGTGTGTATTCTAAACCAGTAACAGCAGGTCAATTGAGTAATGTTTCCCCTTTAAATAGCGAAAGAACTACAAATGGGTTGATTAGATATACTTCCGGAGTTTATAAAAACTTAACGGATGCCAATAGTGCAAAAGATAAAATTAGAGCCTTAGGCATTACCGATGCATTTGTTGTGGCATACAATGGAGGAAATAAAATAACAGTTACTGAAGCCACACAATTATTGGGCTCTGGTTCATCTACTGTAACTAGTCCTACTAATAATAATTCTACCATTGAAACTCCAGTAATTGAGAAAAAACCAGAGGAGGAAACTCCTATCATAGAAAAAAATCCAATTATTGAAACTCCAGTTATTGAGGAAAAACCAACAGAAGAAGTACCAGTTACTAATAATGTTATAGGATATGAACCAAAAGCGGATTTAAAGTTGGAGTTTAAAGTTAAATTAGGTGAATATGAAGAAGATGTTCCTATTGAGGATGCTGGATTATTTTTAAAATTAACAGGAAGAGGAGTAAAAAATTACGAAGAAAATAATAAAACAATTTACACCATTGGTTCTTTTCCAGATTATAACTCGGCATTAGACTTACAAATAGAAATGAAGGAATTAGGAGTAAAAAAACCAACAACAATCGTTTTTAAAGATGGCGTAGAGATAACAATAGAACAAGCTTTAGAATTAATGAAAAAAAACCAATAACGATGAGTTTAAAAACACTAACCAGTAAGAAAATAAAAATAGAAGAAAAGGTGGTGAAAGAACATCATTTAATTCTTTTTAATGATGATGTTAACACCTTCGAGCATGTGATTGACTTATTGATAAAAGTTTGTGGTCATGATTCCATACAAGCAGAGCAATGTGCAACATTAGTCCATTTTTCTGGAAAATGTGCCGTAAAAAATGGCACCTATACAGAACTTGAAATAATGTCTTTTATATTGGCTGATAATGGTTTAACGGTAGAAATTAATTAACCGAAATGAAATACCTTAATAAATTCGTAATAACAACAATAATAATAACGCTTATCGTTATAGCTTGTGCTAAAGTGCCTATTTCTGGTAGAAGACAAGTAACATTAGTGCCAGAGAGTGAATTGTTAAGTATGAGTTTGGTTCAATACAAAAGCTTCTTAACTGAAAATCCACCGATGTCTGAGCAAATAGAGCAAACCAAACAAGTAAAACGAGTGGGAAACCGAATTGCTAACGCAGTAGAACGTTATTTAAAAAAAGAAGGACAATCGAATAGAATCAAAAATTTTAAATGGGAATTTAATTTAGTGAATCAAGATGTAGTAAATGCGTGGTGTATGCCAGGCGGTAAAGTAGTGGTTTATAAAGGAATTTTACCAGTAACACAATCTGATGCAGGATTGGCAGTAGTAATGGGACATGAAATTGCCCACGCCATAGCACGCCATGGTAATGAACGTATGAGTCAGGGAATATTAGCTGCTGCTGGAGGTGCTGCCATATCAGCTTACATGAAAGACAAACCACAAGAAACACAAGCTTTATTTTTAGGTGCTTATGGAATAGGAGCAGGAGTGGGAATTTTAGCTTTTGGCAGAAACCAAGAAAGCGAAGCAGATAAACTAGGAATGGTATTTATGGCAATGGCTGGTTATGAACCAAAAGAAGCTATTCCTTTTTGGGAACGAATGAAAAGTGCAGGAGGTGGAGGTGGTGTACCAGAATTTTTAAGCACACACCCCAGCCACGATACTCGTATTGGTAGAATACAAGAGTGGTTGCCCACTGCCGAATCTTATTTTACGAAGGAGGATTAATTATGAAGAAATTATATTTTATACTTCTAATAGGAATTACTTTTGTTGAGCCTGCTATGAGTCAAGAGAATAAATCTAGTTTAACTTTTGATATTTATGGTTATCTAAAAGAATCTAAAAAGGAATGTATCAATGAAGTAGAAATTAATTTATTTGTTAATGACAGTCTATTGAAAAAAGTATCTACAAATAAGAAGGGTTATTATGAGTTTAAATTATATTTAAATAATAATTACAAAATAGAATATATCAAGACTGGCTACGAATCTAAAGCTATATTGATTAACACCTATATTAATAAAGAAAATCTTGAAAATGAAAGTGGGTGGGAGATGCCATTGAATGTTTACCTAAAAAAAAGTAATGAGAATAAAAACAAAGAAATTCTCCCAATTGCTAAAATTCATTTTAATTTGTTAAGAGGATATTTTGACTATGATTTAAATTACAATAATGTTAATAAAGAATAATTACGAAAATAGTCTAAAGAAACGACATAAAGAAAGGTTGTTCTAGGAATAATTATATTAGTTCCTATTTCTATTCCAAGCATGTATAAATAAAAAGTATCTCCTGTTTTCCGCACTTTTTCAAAACAGCCCCCGCTCTCGCAAGTAGAAAAATAACAAAATAGTGTGCTAGTTCGAGTTTAGCGTAGCGTAACTCGGACTTACAGCAACAAAACTTACTGCCCCTCGCTACCGCAAGAAGAAAAATAAAGAAATAGAGAGCTAGTTCAAGCTTATCCGTCAACTGACGGAGAGCTTGGACTTACAGCAACAAG
>PFUQ01000038.1:895-8294 GCA_002790175.1 Flavobacteriales bacterium CG_4_9_14_3_um_filter_32_8 | reverse complement strand
AGGTGAAGTATTATTATATACCATTTACACTGAAAATTAGTTTTTTTTTCATTACTCACTTAATAATGTTGTGTTTGTTAATAAAATATAATATATTTGTCCCTTTATTTAACTTTATTCTTTGAAATAATGAGAAAAATAGTAATGATTTCGCTGATTACAAGCATCTTTAGCTTGGTTGCTTGTGGACCATCAGAAGAAGAAAAAGCTAAAGCAGAAGTAGAAGCTGCTGCTGCTGTTGAAGAACTATTTAATGGATTAGAGGAAGAAATTGATTCTTCTACAGAGGATGTTTCTGAAGCCATTGAACATGTTTGTAATGACAAATGCACTACAGAATCTTGTAATTTTGTATGTGGAGAAAAAGGTCATGTTTGTTCAGAAGCTTGTCATGCTGATGAAAATAAAAAGTAAATAATAATACGTAATATAATCAATAACCTATAACACTTAATTAAAATGAAAAAATTATTAGTAATGTTAATGGTAGCAGGTATCTTTAGTTTAGTTGCTTGTGGACCATCAGAAGAAGAAAAAGCTAAAGCAGAAGCAGAAGCTGCTGCAATGGTAGATGAAATGTTTAATGCTGCAGGAGAAGAAACTACAACTGAAGAAGAAGTTGTTGCTGAAGAAACTCCAGCTGAAGAAGAAGCTCCAGTTGAAGAAGCTCCAGCTCAGTAATTATTTCTTTTTAACAAAAAAAGGTACAACATAATTGTACCTTTTTTTTATTCTTCTATTTTGCTTACCTACAAATCCTTAAGAAAAGAATTCAACTGTTTTTGAAGAACTTATATTTTTTTACAACGCCATTATTCATATTTTGTAAGTCTTTCTTTAATCTCTCTTATTCTTTCCTGTTTATTAGCTTGACGAAGTTTTATTGCTGTTTTAGTAAAATAAGTATGTGCTTCTAAAAATTTAACCTGCAATTCATCCCATTGTTTATCTGATTGGATGATGTTTCTTTCTTTTAATTCTCGCTTCAATTTATCTGCTGTAACATGAAATTCATCACCGCCTAAATAATCCAAATCAGCATCACAAATAATTTGTTGTAAATGATTTTTTGGTTTTTGTGGAACTTTTGTTGCTTCTATTAATTTTCCAATAGTTTCTATTTGTTTTTGTGAATAACCAAATCTTGGGAGAACTTCCTGAGCTAACTCTGCTCCTAAATCTTCATTATTTAAATATCGGTGAACAAAACCTGCATCATGGTACAATGCGGCGGTTTTTAGCAAGAAAATATCATCCCCCTCTATTCCTTCCATCAAGGCTAAACGCTCAACTGAAGCACAAACATCCGTAGTATGCCTTAAATCATGATAATGTAAGTTATCGGGTAATTCCTTTTTTAAACGTTCCACAATATATTTTTCAGCTTTTCTATAATGAATACCACTATAAATATGTAAATCAACATATTTTTGAAATAATTCATTTGGTATTATTCCTTCTGAATTCATTGAAAGTTCGGGCTTAATTGAATGAACATAGTACATGTCAATATTTCCCTTATTTTTTGCTTTTATTTTACCTCGATATTCGCAGGTAAAAAATTCTTTAACCAGTTCATAGGTAGCACCAGAAATGTTTACTTTCCCAACATTACTAGATGCCTCCATTCTACTGGCAATATTTACACTATCGCCCCAAATATCATAAGCAAATCTTTTAATTCCAACAACACCAGCAATCACAGATCCTGTATGAATCCCTATTCTAAGATCCCATCCTTTTCCGCCTTCTTTAGTTTTAATTAAATTATACTCTTTAACAAAACGCTGAATTTCTAAGCCAGCTAGCACGATATCTATTGGGTTACTTTTATTTCTTATCGGAATTCCTCCTGCACACATATAAGCATCGCCAATTGTTTTAATTTTTTCAACATCATATTTCTCAATAATTCCATCAAATTTTTTAAAGTAATTATCTAATTCTGCTACTAAATCTTGAGGAGGAAGAGTTTCTGCAATTTTGGTAAAGCTCTTAAAATCTGTAAACATAATAGAAGTCATTCTATACTGACGTGCAGTGGCTTTTCCTTTAGCTTTAAGTTCCTCAACTGTTTCTGAAGGTAAAATATTTAATAATAAAGTTTCTGCTTTTTCTTTTTCAATTTCTAATAATTCCTTTTGTCTTATCACTTCACTTGTTCTGTCTCGAACTTGTACTTCTAATAATTCTTTTTGAGTTTTTACTTGTTTAATTCTATACATTACTATTCCATAAACCATAAGTATAGGAGTTATAATATAAAACAATAGGATAAACCAAAATGTTTGCCAAAAAGGTGGTTCAACAATTACTTTTATCTGAGCTACATTATCACTCCAAATACCATCACTATTAGCTACTTTAACTTTAAAAACATACTCACCTGGATCTAAATTGGTATAATTTGCTCTTCTATTATTACCAACATCCACCCAATCTTCATCAAAATTTTCTAACATATATTTGTGTTGGTTTTTTAATGGGTAAGAATAGTGTAAAGATGCAAACTCAAATGATATTACATTTTGTTTATGCTTTAATACAATTTCTTCTAACTCAGAGATATGTTTTTTAAGAACTTGATCTTGTCCAATTTTCACAGGTTTATTAAAAAGATAAAAATTAGTTATTAACGGTTTTGGTTTTGATTTATTAATATGAATATCCTCTGGATAGAATGCATTAAATCCATTTATTCCTCCAAAAAACAATTGTCCAGATTTACTTTTATAGAATGCTCCATTATTAAACTCGTTACTCTGTAGTCCATCACTTTCTTCAAATGTTCGAAACTTATTAATCTTTTTAATTAATTGAGAAATACCTTTATTGGTACTCATCCATAAATTACCATTCTTATCTTCTTCTATCCCATAAATTACATTATTTGATAAACCATCTTTTTTAGTATAAATTTTAAATCTCTCGGTTTTTGGGTTAAAGGCATTTAATCCTCCTCCGAATGTTCCTAACCAAAGGGTTTCTTCTTTATCTTCAAAAATAGTAAGAACAGTATTGTTACTGAGTGAATTCGGATTTTCTTGATCTGGCATATAATTCTTAAACTTAAAAGCACCATTTTCTTCTATCACTTTAGATAACCCTCCGCCGTCTGTTCCAAGCCACATTTGTCCATTTTTACTTTGGTATATTGCTCTGATAACATCACTTGCTAATGATTCTTCGGAGTCAGAAGTTGTTATCGTTGTGTAATTTTCTCTGTTTTCAGAAACGATAACTAATCCTTCTTTTGTTCCTAACCACAATCGGTTTTTATTATCCTCGAAAATCACATAAGTTCTTTCTTTATTTTGTTTGTAATGTTGCCCGCCAAGTGGTTTTAATAAGTTATCTTCTACATAAAATACACCAGCATCTGTTCCAACTAATAATTGTTTATTGTGATCTTTAAATATAGCGTAAATGCTTTTATTTTTTTGTTTATTTTCTTTCGAAAAATCTGGAATTATATAGTTTACCTTTCCTGTTTTAGCATCAAAAATATTTACTCCTTTGTCTGTCCCCACCCATAATTTTTCATCGTCTGAACTATCTTGAAATATTGACCACACCATATTACTATTAATGGCATTAGTCATATTTGGTAAATATTGATAATGTTGAAAATATTGTTTTTGTTTATCAAATTTATCAACACCAGACTGAGTTCCAACCCAAATAATTCCTGATGCATCTTCATAAATGGTGTTAATTTGATTACTACTTAAACTAGTCGAGATATTTGTGGTATATAAATAATGATCTATTCTAGAAAAGGATTGAAGTTTGTATAATCCATCTTCTTCTGTTCCAATCCAAATGATACCCGATTTGTCTTCGAAAATATTTTTAATAATTTTGTTACCTATTATTAAATCCAATTCATATTCAGAAGTAATTCTTTTAGTTGATGGATTAAAAAAATTAATTCCTTGGTTGGTAGCTATCCATACCAATCCTTTAGAGTCCTGTCTTATGTCCCAAACAAAATTACTTTTAAGCAAACTATTATCTTGGTAAAAATGTTCGGTGTCTAAATTATCAACATTGTATTTAATAATTCCATTCCCTTCTGTTGCAATTAATAATTCTCGGGTTCCTTTAAGAAATAATAATTTTCTAACTTTTAATTTTTTTATATCTGCGGATAACTTTAAGATAACTTTTGAGAATTCAAATGTCTTTTTATCGACCTTAAGTAATTCTTTATCAGTTCCAACCCAAATATACTGTTCATCTTCTTCTAGAGCCCATACTTGATATTTTTCTTTTGAGCTTTTATGTGGATTTAATATGGAGATGAAATTATATGATCCGGTATTAAAAACATTAAGTCCATTATCGGTTGCTAACCATATTAACCCATTTTTATCCTCTAATATGGCGTGAATAAAATTATTTGAGATTGAGTTGCTATTTGATAAGTCGTGTGAAAAAACTTGAAAATCAAATCCATTATATAGGTTCAATCCATCTTGAGTACCAAACCACATTAACCCTTTTGAATCTTGAATAATAGCGACAACATCACTTTGTGATAAACCATCCTTGATGGTTAAGTGCCTAAATTTAATATTACTTTGCTGAGCAACGCTACAAAATGTAAAGAGAATTGCAATTAAGAACCCTACAACTTTTTTCACTGATTTACTTTATCTTAATAACCTTAAATTCTGTTCTTCTGTTTTTTGCTCTACCCATCGGATTATCTTTTCCATCTGGCAATTCGTTTGGAGCAACTGGGTATGATTCTCCAAAACCTTTTGCAATAATTTTACTTTTATCTATTCCTTTGCTAACTACGTATTCTACTGCTTTATCGGCTCTTTTTTGTGATAATTCCATGTTAAATTTATCACTTCCAATGGCATCGGTGTGGGAACTTAATTCTACACCAATATCTTTGTTTTTCTTTAATATCAAAACGAGTTTATCTAATTCTTTTGCAGCATCTTCGTTTATTGCATCGGAATCATAATCGTATAAAATTTTTGAGATGACAAAGTTTTCATTTTCAGCAATTTTAATTACTTCATCAATTTCATTGATTAAAGTAATCACATTTTTTTCAGAACTTAATCTTATATAGCGATATTTTCCATCTATTAATCTTTTTGCTGCTTCTAACACATTACCATTTTCATCAACAATAATCATGTTTAATGAATTATCATCTTCGGCTAGCATAAACAAGTATTGCTCATCGGGCGATAATTTATTAAAAGTAAATTTTCCATCTTTATCGGCAATGGCTTTTCCGATAACATTACCATTTTCATCTACAACTAAAACTTCCATCCCTCCCGAATAGTCACCTGGCAATTTTTTATAAATTTGACCAAACACGCTAATGGTAAATAAACTTTCATCCTTTTCTTCTAATAATACTAACCCATCATAATACTCGTAAGGTAGTGCTTGAAAAGTAAATTTCCCCTTCTCTAATTTATTGGCTAATAAAACTTTTTCTCCTTTTGAATTGGTCATGTAAAGTTTAGCGTTTTCTAAAAAACTATCATCGGTTGCTTCAATGCTTAACAAGTAATTTTTATCTAGATCTAATTTGTTAAATGAAAATTTTCCATTTTCATCGGTTACAGCAGTACGAACAACATTGTCGTTTTCATCCAATAAATTTATTTTGGTTCCTGCTGCTGCTAATTTTTCATATTCTAAAAGTCCCGACATTGTTGTTTGTGGGTTTAACGTATGCCAAGAAAAACTATAAATATCATCACTTCCCATTCCGCCTTCTCTATCGGAAGAAAAGTAACCATTTTCATCATCTTTATAGAAGATACCAAAATCATCTTTTGGTGAGTTTAAGGGTGCTTTTAAATTTTCTGATTGTTGCCACTTTTCTTCTTCTTTTACTGCATAAACATCCAAACCTCCATATCCTGAATGACCTTCAGATGAAAAGTATAAGATACCTTTTCTAAAATAAGGAAAAACTTCGTTTTCAGTTGTATTTACTCCTTTTCCTAAATTAATTGGCTTCCCCCATTCTTCGCCTTGTTTTGTACAAACATAAATGTCCATTTTTCCAAGACCGCCAGCCATATCTGAAGCAAAAAATAGTTTAGTCCCATCTTCTGAAATCCAGGGGTGAGCCACTGAATAATCGTTACTATTGTACTGAAATGGAGTAATGTTTTTCCATTTATTGCCTTCTAGTTCTGCCGTATAAATTTTTAGTCGATTAGTAAAATTTTTTCCTTGTTCTCTCTTTTCAACTCTCGTAAAATAAATAGTTTTTTTATCTGAAGAAATTGAAACAGGTCCATCATGGTAAAGTGAGTTGATTTGTGTAGAAAAACTTTTAGCTTTTTTAAATTGTTTATTTTCTTTGGCATAAAAGATGGATAAATAGGGTTTGTTAGACATCCCAAATTCGTTTTCATTCACTAAATCTACACCTCTTTCAGAAACAAAAACAATCCCATCCTCATAAACTAGTGGGCAAAAATCTGCATTTTCCGAATTAATGTTGTCAACATTTTTTACTTCAAACTCCTTTTCCTCAAGACTCCATTCCGCAATATCTCCACAAGATTGTACCATCAATTTACCCACAAAACTGTTAGGATTTTTTGCTAAGTAGTTTTCAAATTGATTTTTAGCCAAAGCAACTTTATTGTTGTTCTTTAATGCCTGACCATAGTATAAAAAATTAGTGCTCTCGGATGGGTTGATTTCGGTAGCTTTTGCATAAAACACTTCTGCATTCTGATAATCTTTTAATTTTCGGTAAGCAAAAGCGATTTTTTGTGTTGCTTCAATATTGGCAGGTTCTTTTTTTACAACTTTATTATAATACGATATGGCATCGTAATAATTTTCTTGCTCAAAATATTTATTGGCTTTGTTTAATTGAGAATATAGGAAATTATTACTACCAATCACCAACGCTATAATTAACCCTGTTTTTATTATTTTTTTTTGAATCATTCGTAACTTAAAAATATCTTGGTGAAACAACTTTTGACTTAAATAAACCAATATCATAACCTAGAAAGAACTCAACAGATCCAGAATTATAATTAGATAATTCAGTACCATCAAAATCGTAAGCGATACCCATTCTTAAGTTTTTTGACAAATTTATTTCTGTTAACACTATCAATGCCTCTGGTCTTAAGGAAAACCCAAATAATATTTTATTTTTTATCAATAGGCTGGTACTAAAATCCATACTTCCTGCTGTTTTAGTAACACGCACCAAAATGGCTGATTTTAATACTAAATTATCATTTAAAATAAATGCCTTACCAAATGTACCTGTAATATTAACATTTTGCCTTGCAGCTGAACTTGCTGTGTCAATATTGTCTAATAAATGAAATTGAGCTGTATTTAAATGATCTGCTGCAATTCCAAAATACATCGTTCTCGA
>PFUQ01000038.1:0-787 GCA_002790175.1 Flavobacteriales bacterium CG_4_9_14_3_um_filter_32_8 | reverse complement strand
CCAATAACCCGTAAAACCAACGACCAATAAGACAATTATGGTAATGACTATGCTAACGATATTACTTTTAGCTTCTAGTGAATTTGGAGTAACTGGTTGCGGAGTTCTATTATTAATGTTTTCCATATTTTATTTTAATTTTAAAAACGACTGGTTGTTTATATTATTATAGATTGTTTTAAAATATAGTTATCCACTATAATTATAATTTGTTATTTAGTATAATATTTATATAGGTATTGTACTATGGTTCAAAATCCAAGAAATAAAAAACTATATAGAAAAGTTAGAGAATTAAGAAGGAAAGGTTTGAGTTATCGCAATATTGAAAAAAAATATAATATTTCTAAAAGCAATATAAGTTTGTGGTGTAGAGATATAATACTATCACCTGAGCAAACCAGAATTCTTATTGGAAATAGGATTAATAATTTAAAATTAGCTTCTGAAAGACTGCATGAGATAAGAGAAGAGGAAATTAAAAAAGTAAAAGATGAGGCTGAAAAATATATTTCATTCAAAAAGTTAGATGATTTTACATTTTTAGTAGCTGGATCTGTTATATATTGGGCAGAAGGAACAAAGAGTAATGGACTATCTATTTATAATTCAGATGAAAGAATGATACTTTTTATGATAAAGTGGTTTGAGAAATTTTTTGGAGTAGAACAAAATAGATTAAAAGCCTATCTTCATATTCATAAAGGAAATAATGATGAGAAAATAAAAATATATTGGTCTAAGTTAACTGGTATACCTTTAAGTAACTTTGGAAAAAGTTTTATTA
>PFUQ01000150.1 GCA_002790175.1 Flavobacteriales bacterium CG_4_9_14_3_um_filter_32_8 | reverse complement strand
TCAAATTTATATCAAAAAGGAGTGTATGCAGTTAGAAACCAGAGTACTCAGCAGAGCTCTTATTTATATTTGTTAACAGTTTTGCATGTTGCACATTTAATTGGTGGCTTGATTAGTTTATTAGTGGTATTAGTTAAAACAATTAAAGGAAAATATAGTTCAACTAATTTTTTAGGAGTTCAGGTAAGTATAACTTACTGGCATTTTTTAGGAGGATTGTGGATTTACCTTTTCTTATTCCTTAAGTTCATCATAGTTTAATTGAAAATAAATAAAAAATATGTCTCATACAGAAGTTATAGATACTAAAAATGCTTGGGCAGGAGATAATAATTCTCCCTTTGGAGCAAGTTATGGAAAATTAATGATGTGGTTTTTCTTAGTATCTGATGCCCTATCATTTACTGGATTTCTAGCAGCCTACGGATTTTATCGCCATAATTTCGCTAGTATTTGGCCAACAGCTGAAAATGTGTTTACTCATTTTCCATTTATAGAAGGACATCATCCATTAATTTATGTAGCATTAATGACCTTTATTTTAATTATGAGTTCTGTTACTATGGTACTCGCTGTGGAAGCAGGACATCGAATGGATAAAAAAGCAGTAACAAAATGGATGCTTTTTACCATCTTAGGAGGTTTAATATTTGTTGGATCTCAAGCTTGGGAATGGTATCATTTTATTCATGGAACAGAGCTAGGAGCTTTTCAATTGGGAATTGGTACTTATACTTTACCCGATGGAACAATAGAACAAACACAAGGAATAATTGGTAGATGGGCTGATGAATCAAAACAAGTTTTATTATTGCCATGGAAAGAAAGTTCAGAAGCAACTGCTAATTATCTTTCATTGACTGGACAAGAATTAGCCAATGCAATAGCCAAAGGACAAGAAATTCATGGTGCAAACCTACATCATAACGAATATGGGCATCCACTTTTTGCCGATTTCTTTTTCTTTATCACAGGATTTCATGGAACTCACGTTTTTAGTGGAGTAGTATTAAACTTCATCATTTTTGTTAATGTAATTATGGGTACTTATCAAAAACGTGGGCATTACGAAATGGTAGAAAAAGTTGGGTTATATTGGCATTTTGTAGATTTAGTTTGGGTGTTTGTATTCACATTCTTCTACTTAATTTAACATTTAAAATTATTGATTATGGAACATTTAGATCAACCTTATAAATACGCTGTTCATCATTCTGAAGAAGAAGGGAAAAAAACCAGAAGAATGATTTGGAATATGTTTTTTGTGTTATTGACTATTACTACTATTGAAGTAACACTAGGAATCATGTGGAAAGATTTTGGAATAAATTGGCATTTTGTGAAATTGACATTTATTGTAATGACGATTGCTAAAGCTTATTTTATTGTTGCCTATTACATGCACCTGAAACATGAAAAATCTGCTTTACAAAATACGATCATCTTACCGTATACCTTATTGGCATTATATTTAGCTTATATGGTGCTTACTGAAGGAGTTTTTGTAGATTACATCAACCATTTATTCTAAAATTGAATAAATAAACTACCTTACACCGACACAATTTATTTTGTGTTAATAAATTATAGTTATGTGGAAAAAGTATAAAAAAGTAATTATTTTAATTACAATATTATTATTGCCATCAGTTTTTTACTTATTACTATATACAGGAAAGCATAATTTTAGCAAGTTACCATACATCGGACCAAAAGAAGCTGTTTTAACTCCTGATGGAAAATATGATACCATTTACCATCAAATACCCTATTTTGAATTCATAAATCAAGATGGGGCAACAATAACCCGTGATGATTTGTTGGGAAGTGTTTATATAGCAGACTTCTTTTTTGCTACCTGTCCAACCATTTGCCCTAAAATGGCAACCAACATGGGTTATCTTCAAAATAAATTTAAAGATAGAAAAGGATTGAGATTTATCTCGATTACTGTTAATCCAGAACATGATACGGTTGAGGTATTAAAAGAATATGCGAATAGGGTACATGCCGATACCAAAAATTGGGATTTTTTAACTGGAGATAAGGATAAAATTTATGAAGTAGCATTTAAAGGATTTTTTATCAATGCACAAAAAGATGAGGTTGCACCAGGTGGATTTTTACACTCACAATATTTTATTTTAATTGATAAAAAAGGACACATTCGAGGAATTTTTGATGGCACTATTTATAAAGAGATAAAAGACGATTTAACCGATGCCATTGATATTATCTTTAAAGAAGATGTCGTTCCTTTAAAAGGAACAAAACAAAATGAAATTGAGCAAAGAAAATAAAAATCTCTTGCTGAGTTTTAGTAAATCATTGGTAAATTTGTATAAATGATTTTTTCAAAGAAAATACTTTTATTGGTTGTGTTGATTGCTTTTCAGTTTTCTGCATATTCTCAATGTGCGATGTGTAAAGCAGTTTTAGAAACCGATTTAGAGTCTGGTGGTTCAATAGCAAAAGGGATTAATAATGGTATTCTGTATTTATTAATTTTCCCTTATTTACTTGTATTAACCGTTGGATATTTTATTTATCGACATCGAAAAAAAAATAAATTAGCTAAACAGAATTAATAATCTTCTGTCGATTTGAAATGATTTATCATCTACCCAAACTCATCTTACTTCTTTTCTATCTTTTTTTATTAACTTGTCCAATTTTTTTAATCGCACAAGACGATAAATTGGAGCATGTTGTTTTTGAAGAGGAGTTTAAAAAAAGCTTTCACGCCAAGCCAAAATTAGATGTAAAATTCGATAATAGATTCTCCTTTATTCGAGATAGCAAGGTAAAAACAATTGGTGTAAAAATAGGTTTAAGCTATCGAAGAAAATTCAAAATAGGATTAGGAATAAATAGTATGTTGCTACCTGTTCAATCAACTTACACAACTGATGCTGACACAGCGATTCCTGTTAATTTAGAGTATTTTTATTTCTCGCCATACATCGAATATGTTTATTACAACACCAAAAAATGGGAATTTAGTTTATCTGCCCAAATGGGTATAGGAAGTGCCAGTTATCAGTATGATGATGTAAATGGAAAAAAAGTAAAACTCAACGAATCTGCTGTCTTATCCTATGAACCAGCAATGTTAATCGACTATAAAATTATTCGATGGATAGGAATAGGAACAGGAGTTGGGTATCGATTAGTTTTTTACAAAAGCCCTGGAATAAAAGAAAAATTCTCTTCTCCAGAATACGTTATTAAACTTAAAATTTACTTAGGTGAAATTGTAAGAACATTTACAGGAAAGGAAATTCAAGCAGAATAAGTTTGAAATCGGCACTTAAAATCAATTTAAATAGGGTCTTGATGAAATGGTTTAAACATATCATGCCATTTTCTTGAGATAAGTAAATCGATTAATTCAGAGTTTCCAATCTTTGTTTTTTCTTCTTCAATAGTAATCAACGCTTTTTCCACATCTTCACCAAACAATGATTTTAAGTACGACAAAGGAATACGGGGATTATTTTCATTTATAGTTCCATCTTCATTTAATGTTTTTGGTAGTGTAGGTGGGATGTAGAAAACATTTGGTTCGGTATTAAAGTCAGGATGCAAAGGCAAGGCAACTTTCCATTTATAAACCAATTGATGTACTTGAGAATTTTCATCTTGTAAATAACCAAAATGACGAGCTCTTCCTGGACATTGCCTCACACAAGCAGGAGCAACACTTTTTTCTAACCTAGGAAAACAGGCAATACATTTTTGTGCTATATTTCTTTCATCATTAAAATAAATTCGTTTATACGGACATGCCATCTGACACATCTTAGTGCCTTTGCAAAGTGTATCATCAATTAATACCACACCATCATTATCTCTTTTGTAAATTGCTTTTGTGGGACATGCCGCAAGGCAAGCTGGTTTGGTGCAATGGTTGCACATTCTTGGTAAATTAAAATAGTAACCGTTTGGAAATTCTCCTGCACCTTGTTCTTCATCCCAATTTGGACCCCAATTTGGGCGATTACCTATTGGTTTTAGTTGAGCTTTATTTTTATTTCCTTCATAATGAACTTCATTAAAATTAAACTCCCAAGCTTCACCAAAATCTTGTTTTGAAGGCAATTTACCATATATCAGGTTACCATCTTTCCAACCACCTCCCATTTTTTCCCAATCTTTAGGAGTCCCTTTTCCGGGCATAGAATTAACAATATTCCACCACATGTGTTCCATCCCTTTATCATCTGTCCATAATTGTTTACAAGACACCGTACATGTTTGGCATCCGATACATTTGTTAAGGTCTATGACTTGAGCTATTTGCTTGTTTTCTTTTTCCATTTTTTACACTTTTTCTATTTCAACTCTTGTATCTCTATCGCTTTGCCCGGGTTGTCTAACTGCCATTACGGGTTTTAAATAAGGATAATCCCCAACCATTTCGATAGGATTTAATGGAGAAGCCATTACATTTCTTGCTGATTTCCCCCCTTTAAATTGATAGCTTTCCCATCCGTGGTACATTATTAGTTGTCCGGGTTGAACAGTAGCTGAAATTTTTACTCTACTGAAAAAATAATCTACATCATTAAATATTTTTATCTCATCATCATCATTTAAAAGGTGTTTTTCTGCATCTTTTACTGATATAAGTACAAAAGGTTCACCTCTCTGAAGTCTCAATAAACCTGGATCCGTACGCATAATAGAATGTATGCTCCAACGGGCATGCCCACCAGTTAATGTAAAAGGGTAATCTCCACCAGCAGTTGGCGGATTTTTATGAATTGGTAATTGTTCGTTTAACTCCAAGTACCAATCATGATCAATGTAAAATTGAATTCTTCCGGTTAAGGTAGTCCAGACTTCTTTTTTTTCTGTGTGCCAAGTATGTGGACTAATGGTTTCGCCTTTTTTTATGTCACAAGCATTTCCAAAACTAGCTGGATTTTTACCTAATTCAGTAAATCTGGTATAACCTTTCTCCTTTAATTTATCCCAGGATATGCCTCCTAAATTACTGGAATCTTCTGTCATTTTCTTTGAAATTAGTTCACTCTCCTTTTCACCGGCAGAAGAAGTTAGCTTGTTATACATTTCTGTGAACTTCCTGGTATTATTACGTGCCGTTTTAAAGTTTACAATTTTTAAATGTTTAGCTCGTTCTTTGATTTTTTTTGCGAGTAAACATGCAATTTCCCATTCATCTTTTGATTCCCCAATATTTTCAACCGCCTTTTGTGTGGTATGAAAAAATGGAGATAAGGTATTCGTATTTGCAGCCATTACCGTTGTTTTTTCATAAGCTCCTGAAACGGGCAAGATATAGTCTGCATGAGTTGCTGTTGAGCTCATCCTCATTTCAAGAGCGACCACAAGATCAAATTTGGGCCAAAGGGTAGTCAATAATTTTTGTGAACCTCTAACCCTACGAAGTGCATTGCCAGCCCAAGAAAAATATACTTTTGGATCTGTGTTTAATGGAGGATCAATAACCTGCCATTCTTTGGCTTTCATTTCATTGATGTACTCTTTAATATCTCTTTTTAAATGTGGATCCCATTCATTTGTCCGCTCACTTATATCAGAAATTCCGCCATGTAAATTCCAAAATAGGGTAGAATTCGCCATAAATCTTGAGTCGACAAAAGTGTCCAAAACATATTTGTAAGTTGCCTGATTCCAATCTTTTCTTTCGAAAAAATTTAACCAAAAAGGAGTGCCATATTTGAACAGGTATTTGTACCTCAAATCTTTAGTTAGCTCAAATTCATTTAATATCTTATTACCACCATCTGCAACCAAAAAAGAGCAGGTTACAAATCCGTCTCCTTTTTTACCAAGATGTCCGGCTAAAATAAATGCTAAAATTTGTGAACGCATGATAATATCACCATGATAAAATTTAGAAAAATTACTTGTACACGTATTAGTAGCTGCTTTTGATGACACCAACATTGTTGTTAATTTTCTGATGGTATCAGGAGCTACTCCACAAATCTTTGATGCTTTTTCGGGAGTGAATTCTTTGAGTTGTTCTTTTAAAAATTCAAAAACAGGTTTTACAGTAACAATTCCTTGGTAAGTTTTTATGTTAAACTCCCCTTCGAGTGCCGGATCGGTATCCAGCTTTAACGAAGATTGACTAGGTATTTCTAATTTTTTCTCTTTCTTATCCCAACGATAGAGCACCAATTCACTGCCATCTTTTCTTACATCTGATTGCTTCAACAGCTTGTTATTATCTGTTCTTACTAAAAAGGTTAAATCAGTTTGCTCTTTGAGTAAATGTTCGTTATAAAGTTTTTCAGAAATAATAAGATGTGCCATTGAGTTGGCAAGAGCCGAATCTGTTCCTGGTTTTACAGGGATATAGTAATCCGCTTTAATTGCGGAAGCATTCAAATCGGGACTAATTGCAACTATTTTAGTGCCATTGTACCTGGCTTCGGTTAGGAAATGAAAATTTGGAATTTGAGTATAAGCGGGGTTTCCTCCCCAAATGAATATTAAATCGGAATAAAAATAGTCGTCTCCTGATCTATCATTTGAAATTTCACCATAGGTTACAGCCGCTCCTTGTTGGTCATCACCTAACTCGCAATTAATATCTAAGATAGTGCTATCTAAAAAATCAAAAAACCTAAAAAGGCTATAAAAAGAAAGGTAATTAACAATATTTCCGCCCGGGTCAACCACAACTGATTTTGTTCCATTTTCATCAATAGCTTTAATCATTTTATCGGCAATTCCTGTAAGAGCCTCATCCCATGAAATTTTTTCCCATTTTCCTTCACCTCTTTCTCCACTTCTTTTCAGTGGATGAGTTATTCTAGCTTCGCTGTACATAAAATCACTATAACTACATCCTTTTTGACAACCTCTTGGATTAAAATCAGGAACTTTTTCATTGGTCTGTGGGTAATTTCCTACTTGTTCTTCACGCGTTATTTTACCATCTTTTTTATAAACATAAAACAGGCAATTCTGTTGAAACCAACAGTTCAGGTTATGGGTTCCTAAGGTAACATCATCCCACGACCATTTATTTCTATAATCATTTTCAAAACTAGATTTTAAAGGTGTGTATTTATAAGGAGCAAATGGAGAAGTAGTTTCAGCTAAAAGCTTTAATGGAAAGCTGGTAGCTACTGCAATTCCTAAGGAATATTTAGCACACGATATGCAAAAATTTCTTCTGTCTTTATCAAAATCCGATAGGTCAGTAGCTGGGTTATCAGTAGATTCTATCATAAATAAAGGAATTTATTATTTTTATTTCACAGTAAGTGTTCGGATGTAATTAACCAAATACCAACGTTCATTATCGGATAAAGCATACTTGTAAGAAACCATTTCTAAAGAAGAGCGGCCTTCTGTCAGTTTCCAATAAATTGCACCATCACTTTGCTTTTGAATTTTGGGATTGGTATGATCGGCAGGTTTTGTTTTTAATGATAAACTTGCTGGACCATCACCTTTTCCTTTTTCACCATGGCATGGAGTACAGTAAATGCCATAAAGCACTTTTCCTTTCTCTGTAGATTTAATATCTCCTGTAAATGGATTTTTTAGTTTGTCAGCTTCAGGAGGAGCAACCCATTCTTCAGCTTGAAACTTTGAATAAATGTAGATGTTTTTAAAGCCAACAGAAAAGCATAAGGTAAAAAGAAGAATAGGCACAATTGCTATTTTCTTTATAGTCTTTGGAGAAATGTTATTTTTTGAAAAACTTTTATTCATCTACTTCAAGGATAATACATTTTAGTGATAAATAATATGATTGTTGTCATACTAAATCAACTGTTTGTTGCTTTGTCAAAATAATAAAACAATTATTAAGCCTAAATCAATTTATAGAACCCTAACTGTACGTTTGAAGCCAAACTTTGTGCGTAATGGCAGTACCTACGGACAGTGAGGGGGATACAGAAAACTGTACCATTATTCAGGATAATATTTCTTTCAGCTAAAAATTTAAAAACAAAAATGTTCCAAGCATTTGCTTGAAACAGATTTTTGTTAACCTTGCGGAGAGAGAGGGAAAGTAATTCAGTTTGTAGCTGCAAGCTACAAACAGTAAACCGCATTACAAATGCTATTAAATAAAAAAAGCGTCCGTCAGCTGACGGACGCTTAGTTATTCTTTATTTTGACAAGCTACGCTTAGAGGGGGCTTATTGTTGTATTCAAACCTTCTGCTAAGATTAATAAATTTGTAAAAGAGATATTTCTCAGACCTCGTTCTACAAGACTGATGTATGTTCTATCAAACCTACATTTGAATGCAAGTTCTTCTTGAGAAATTTTAAGTTCCGCACGTTTATGCCTCACTATTTCTC
>PFUQ01000070.1 GCA_002790175.1 Flavobacteriales bacterium CG_4_9_14_3_um_filter_32_8 | reverse complement strand
TTTTTAGTATTAGCGACTCAAAACCCAATTGAACAAGAGGGAACTTACCCACTACCAGAAGCACAAGTGGATCGATTTATGTTAAAAGTAGTGTTAGGTTATCCAAAAAAAGAGGAAGAAAAAATAATCATCAGAAATAACATTTCAAAAGAAGGTTTTCCGAAACCTAACTGCGTTCTTCATCCAAAAGATATCCTTAGAGCTCGTGAAGTAGTGAGAGAAGTTTACATGGATGAAAAAATTGAACAATACATCATCAACATTGTAGATGCAACAAGAAATCCCGAAAATTATAACTTATCATCCTATAAAAGTTTAATCACATTTGGTGGTTCACCAAGAGCTAGCATCAATTTAGCATTGGCTTCAAAAGCTTATGCCTTTATTAAAAGAAGAGGTTATGTGATACCAGAAGATGTAAGAGCAATTTGTCATGATGTGCTAAGACACAGAATTGGATTAAGTTATGAAGCTGAAGCAGAAAACATTACTGCTGAAGAAATCATCAACGGAATATTAAACAATGTTGAAATTCCTTAGAAGATGGAAGATAGAAGACAGAAGACCGAAGTCAGAAGAACGAAGTTGGAAGATAGAAGACCGAAGTTGGAAGAGAGAAGATAGAAGTAAAAAAAGTAAGTTATACAAATGGAAATAGGGTTTAAGTTTGAGAAATTGATTATTTGGCAAAAAGCGATGGTTTTTGGAGAGGATATTGATGTCTTAACCAAAAAATTTACAGCTAATGAACTATACAATTTGTCTTCTCAAATTAGAAGAGCTGCTGATTCAATAGCTTTAAATATTTCAGAAGGTTCCATAGGTCAATCAACCCCAGAGTTTAAAAAATTTATGGGTTATGCAATACGCTCATTGGCTGAAGTGGTAACATGTTTACATAAAGCATCAAAAAGAAAATATATTTCCGAAATAGAATTTAACCAATTCTATGAAAACGCTTTTAATCTAATGAACATAATGGTTGCGTTTAAAAAGAAAATTCAATGAAGACTAATCATCTCAAATTAAAATCGGAATATCATTCTTCCAACTTCGGACTTCGGACTTCCAACACTAACTCAACAACTGAACTTTTAAAAAAAGTAAGAAAGATTGAGATTAAAACCCGTGGTTTGAGTAATCAAATTTTTTCGGGTGAATATCATTCTGCTTTTAAAGGAAGAGGAATGGCTTTTAGTGAAGTGAGAGAATATCAGCACGGAGATGAAATTCGATCGATAGATTGGAATGTTACTGCACGCTTTAACCATCCTTATGTTAAAGTTTTTGAGGAAGAAAGAGAGTTAACCGTAATGCTTTTAGTTGATGTTAGTGGCTCTAAGGAATTTGGAACTCAAAACAAAACAAAACAAGAACTTGCTACTGAAATTTGTGCTGTTTTAGCATTTTCAGCCATCCACAATAACGATAAAGTAGGTGTTATTTTCTTTACAGATAAGATTGAAAAATTTATTCCACCAAAAAAGGGAAAGAGCCATATTTTAATGATTAT
Organism: Flavobacteriales bacterium CG_4_9_14_3_um_filter_32_8; assembly: GCA_002790175.1. GTDB lineage: Bacteria > Bacteroidota > Bacteroidia > Flavobacteriales_E > Vicingaceae. The sequence continues at coordinate 6,903 of PFUQ01000070.1, read as the reverse complement.
TAGAGATTTAATAGATTTTATTCCAGAAAGTAAAGGAACGGATATTTCTCAAGCATTAAAATATTTTAATAATGTGATTAAAAAACGTTGTACTGCCTTTTTGTTGTCTGATTTTGTGACCAATGAAAATTTTGAAAACGCACTTAAAATTGGAAATCGAAAACACGACTTAATTGCACTTCGATTGTACGACAAAGCTGAAGAAGAACTACCTAACATTGGCTTAGTTCCTATGCTCGATGCAGAAACCAACAACATTCAATGGGTAAACACTTCGAGCAAAGAAGTACAAAAAGAGTATAAAATTGAAGCTTTAAAAAAAAGAGATGATTTAAAAAATATATTTAAAAAATGTGGAGTTGATACCACCAGTATTGCCACACACGAAGATTATGTAAAGCCATTAATGGCATTGTTTAAAAGAAGAGGAGCAAGATAATAATGCATTTATTAAAAAAAATACTTTTCTTATTCATTTTTCTTTTTGGAAGTTTTTCACTTTTCGCTCAGAACATCAATGTTAATGCATCTATCGATACTAATTTTTTATTAATTGGTGAACAAACTCAAATCACATTAAAAGTTCAGTACCGATTGGATGGTGAGCCTGTTGTCCTGAAATTTCCAGAATTGAAAGATACCATTAGTACGAAAGCTATTGAAATTGTTTATTCTTCAGCTGTTGACACTTCATATCCAGATAAAAATGACCTTTCTTTAGTGGAGCAAACTAAAAAAATAACCATCACTTCTTTTGATTCGGGCTATTATGAAATTCCTTATTTCGAATTCATCATCAACAATCAAACTTACCAAACTGGTCCATTACAAATTCAAGTTCAACCCATGGAAGTTGATACGGCTAAAGCAATTTTCGATATTAAAGAACCTTTGGAGGAACCCTTTTCTATCATTGATTGGTTAAAAGAAAATTGGGTTTGGATAGCGATTGTTTTGGTGCTTCTCATTGGATTTATTGTTTTATATAGATACCTAAAAAATAGACCTGAACCAATTGTTGAAGAAATTGTACCTGAAATTCCTTACTACATTATTACACTAGAAAAGTTAGAAAAACTGAAAGAAGATAAACTTTGGCAAGCAGGAAAAGTGAAATTGCATCATAGTGAAATTTCAGAAATTTTAAGAGAATACCTCGAAAAAAGATATGAAGTGAAGGCATTGGAGCACACTACCGATGAAATAATACAAAGTTTACGTTTCCACCCAATTGATGCAAACTTATTAAGTCAATTAAATCAACTATTAATATTGGCTGATATGGTAAAATTTGCAAAAGAACAGCCGCTACCTGAAGAAAACGACAGGTGTTTGAATAATGCGATAGAATTTGTGAATCATACTAAATTAATCATAGTACCTAAAGTTGAAGATGCTAAGTAACTGGAAAGACATAACATTTGCTAACCCCAACTTTTTTTGGTTATTGCTCATCATACCTTTATTGATTTTATGGTATATTTTTCGAGAAAAAAAATTTCAAGGAACAATAAAAGTTACTTCTATTAAGAGTTTTGGAAATTCTCCATTAACTGTTTTTAGACACAGTTTGATAGTATTACGATGTTTAGTAATCGCCGCACTGATTATGGCTTTAGCAAGACCACAAACTTCATTAAGTTGGCAAGATGTAACTACCGAAGGTATTGATATTATTATTGCTCTAGATATTTCTGGAAGTATGCTCGCCGAAGATTTTAAACCCAACCGTTTAGAAGCTTCAAAAGAAGTGGCAATGGATTTTATTTCAGAACGACCATTCGATAGAATTGGTTTGGTGGTATATGGAGGAGAAAGTTTTACGCAATGTCCTCTTACTACCGACCATGATGTTTTACTAAACTTATTTAGCGACATCCAAAATGGTATGATTGAGGATGGAACTGCAATTGGAATGGGTTTAGCAACAGCTGTTAGTCGGTTAAAAGATAGTGAAGCCATTAGTAAAGTTGCTATTTTATTAACTGATGGATCCAACAATTCGGGTGCCATTCCACCAGTTACAGCCGCAGAAATTGCTAGAGAATTTGGAATAAGAGTTTATACCGTAGGTGTTGGTTCTAATGGTTCTGCACGAATGCCAATGCAAGATCAATTTGGAAGAACAGTGTATCAAAATGTACCCGTAAGAATTGATGAAACAACCTTAAAAGACATTGCTAAAATTACCGATGGTAAATATTTTAGAGCTACGAATAAAAATAAATTGGAAAGCATCTATCAAGAAATTGATCGGTTAGAAAAATCTAAAATTGAAGTAACAGAATACAAAAATAAATCAGAAAAATTTTGGCCATTTGCATTTGTTGCTGCACTACTTTTTTTGATAGAATTTTTAATGAAAAACTTAATATTTAAAGGCATTGTATAGATTTGAACATACCATATTCCTTTGGGCTTTAGTGGTGGTAATTCCATTTTTACTGCTAGTTTTTCTATTGGTTTTAAATTGGAAAAAGAAAAAAATTAAGCAATTTGGAAATAAAGAAATTATCAGCCTTTTAATGCCTAATGTTTCTAAATCATTGCCAATTGTTAAATTTATTTTTTATGCTTTAGCCATGACTTCATTGTTATTAGGTTTAGCGAACTTACAATTAGGAACAAAGGTAGAAGAAGTAAAAAGAGAAGGAGTTGATTTAATGATAGCTTTAGATGTTTCAAACTCCATGTTAGCCGAAGATTTATCACCCAATCGTTTGGAGCGAGCCAAAAGAGCCATTTATCAATTAATTGAAAATTTGCACAACGATAGATTAGGTATTATTGTTTTTGCTGGACAATCTTATGTTCAATTACCAATAACTACAGATTATTCTTCAGCAAAGTTATTTTTAGAAACAATAGGAACAGACATTGTTCCAACACAAGGAACAGCAATAGGTTCGGCGATAGATTTAGCAATGGAATCTTTCGATTTCGAAAATGGAACCAGCAAATCCATTATTGTGATTACAGATGGAGAAAATCATGAAGATGATGCAACAGCTGCAGCGAAAAATGCTGCTGAAAAAGATGTTTCTGTTCATACTATCGGAATGGGATCAGCACAAGGTGCACCAATTCCAATTTATAAAAATGGAACACAAGTAGGTTTTAGAACTGATAATACAGGTAATTCTGTAGTTACCAAATTGGATGAAAATATGCTAAAAGAAATTGCAGCAGCAGGCAATGGCTCTTACGTTAGGGCGACCAATGCCAATGCGGGTCTAAAAATTATTATGGATGAAATAGGAAAAATGCAGAAGAAAGAATTTGGCAGTAAATCTATTAAAGACTACGAGGATCGTTTTCAAATTTTTCTAATTGCGGCGTTAATTCTAATCATTATCGAATACTTAATACCTAATCGAAAAAGCAGTAAATTGGATAAGATTAATTTATTTGAAACTAAATAAGTAATGAAATATATACTTTACATATTAACCTTATTAATAACTTTGAATAGCTATTCTCAAGAAGAAAAAAAATACATTAGAGCAGGAAATCAGCAGTATAAGGACAAAAAATACGAAGAAGCTAATGCAAGTTATAAAAAAGCGTTAGAGAAAAATAGTCAATCCTTAAAAGCAGATTTTAATCTCGGAGATGCCTTGTATCAACAAAAAAAATATGATGAAGCGATACAGCAATTTCAAAAAATAGCTGACAAAACAACTGATAAAGAACTGCAATCAAAAGCCTATCATAACTTAGGAAATTCTTTTTTAGAATCTAAAAAATATGAAGAAAGTATAGCCGCCTATAAAAAATCATTACGCAATAAACCCATAGATGACGAAACGAGGTACAACCTTTCTTATGCTCAAAAAATGCTTCAAAAACAACAAGAACAACAAAAAAAGGATCAAGAGCAAAACAAAGACAAGGATAAAAAAGACGAGCAAAACAAAGATAAGGATAAAGATAAAAAGGACGACCAAAATAAAGATAAGGACAAAAAGGATGAGAAAAGTGATGAGAAAAAAGATAAGGACGAAAAAAAAGAAGAACAACCTAAACAAAACCAACTTTCTAAAGAAGATGCCCAACGTATGTTAGATGCTTTAAACAATAAAGAAAAAGAAGTTCAGGAGAAATTAAAAACTAAAAAAATAAAAGGACAAAAAGTTGTTATTGAAAAAGATTGGTAAATAAAATTTAAAATGATTAATGTTGAATTATTAAAAAATAATGTTGGTACAACTTAAACATATAGGAATCACTCTTTTGCTGTTTATTACAGTTGTTACTTCTTTTGCTCAAGAAGTTGAATTTACTGCTCAAACAAGTGCGAATGAAGTAAAAACTGGTGATCGTTTTCAAATTCAATTTACAGCAAATACTTCTATTTCAAATTTTAAAGCACCCAATTTATCAAATTTCAGAGTATTATCAGGACCTAATCAATCTACCAGTATGTCGTGGGTAAATGGAAAAACTTCCTCTACTATTTCGTATAGTTACGTTTTGATGGCAGTAAAAGAAGGTGAATTTACGATTGAACCAGCAAAAGGCATAGCCAATGGAAAGACTTACGCAACAAATCCATTAACTATTTCTGTTGGAAAAGGAGTAAAAGTTCAACAAAATCCTACTCAAGAGAATAATAATTCAGCTAAGAAAGAAAGTAGCTCTGAAGATTTGTACATTAAATCGTCCGTTAATAAAACCAATGTTTACCAAGGCGAACAAATAATTGCAACCTATCAATTATATACCCGAGTTAATATTGCTGGAAATGAGTTGGTAAAAAATGCCGATTTAAATGGTTTTTGGAGTCAAGAATTTGATTTAGGTCAATCGCAATGGAAACAAGAAATTATTGGTGGTTACCGTTGGAATGTGGCTACCATCCGAAAAATTATTCTTTTTCCACAACGTTCTGGTGATTTAGAAATCGACCCCTTAGAAATGAAGTTTATTGTTCAGCAAAGAGTTGCAGGAGGTGGACAAAGTATATTTGATCAATTTTTTGGAAGAGTAGAAAATGTAGAATACAATCTAAAAAGTAAACCCATAAAAATTCATGTAGTTCCCTACCCTACTCCTTCTCCTGCCGGATTTAAAGGAGCTGTAGGAACAATAGATATGAAAATGAATGTTTCTGCGAATGAAGTAAAGGCAAACGAAGCAGTCAATATTAAAGTTAAAATATCTGGAACTGGCAACATTAATTTGATAGAGAAACCAGAACTAATTTTCCCAAAAGATTTTGAGACTTACGACCCAAAAATAAAAGACGATATAAAAACTACTGCCACTGGAGTATCTGGCAGCAGAGAGTTTGATTACTTAGTTATTCCAAGACATCCAGGTCAGTATAAAATTGACCCCATCACTTTTAGTTACTTTAATCCAGCAATAAAAAAATACAGCACCATTACCACTGAACCTATTTCAATTAATGTATTAAAAGGAGATGGTAGTACTTCTGATAATATTGTTTACTCTTCAGCTAATAAAGAGGATATTCAAGTTTTAGGAGAAGATATTCGATACATTCATACGAACAACACAACTATTTCTCATTCCAATGAAAGTTTTTATGGAAGTTGGAAGTTTTATGGTTTATTATCGTTGGCTCCATTTTTATTTCTTTTCGCATTTTTCTTTAGAAATAAAATAAGAAAAGCTCAAAGCGATATTGCAAGAGTAAAAAGCAAAAAAGCCAATAAAGTCGCTAGCAAATTATTAAGTTCTGCCAAACAAAGCATAGCTGCCAACAACAAGAATGCATTTTATGAAGACATTTCTAAAGCCTTGTTTGGCTACATTGGTGACAAATTAAACATTGCACCATCTGAATTAAATCAAACCAACATTAAAGAAAAATTGATTCAAATTAACATCAACGATCAAACCACTAAAGAACTAATTGATACCATAGAATTGTGTGATATGGCAAGATTTGCACCAGTTTCTACGTCAGAACAAGATGTTTACCATAAAGCGGAATCCATTATTAACAAAATTGAACAGGAGGTTAGGTAATGAATAATGCAAAATTAATAATGAAAAATAAAGTCATTATGAATGAAATGAAATGGAATGAAGCAATCTCATCAATAAAATTATTGATTATCTTCCTTTTATTTTCAACAGCATCTTTTGCAGCAGTATCGGAAGATTTTACTATTGCTAATAAATTGTATTCAGAAAAAAAATATGAAGAAGCCATAAAACAATATGAATCCATTATTACAGCGGATAATCAATCTACCGATATTTATTACAATCTAGGAAACGCTTATTATAAAACAAACAACATTCCATCAGCCATTTTAAATTACGAACGAGCATTAAAATTACAACCCGATAACGAAGATGCTTTGTTTAATTTAGCGATGGTAAACAAACTAACGGTAGATAAAATAGATCGATTACCCGAACTATTTATTGAAAATTCATGGAGCAATCTAATAACATCAAGAACAGTGGATAACTGGGCTTATAGCTGCATTGGATTATTATTTTTATCGCTATTATTTTTTGTTGGATATTTAATTACAAGAATAGTTATTATAAAAAAAACCAACTTTTATGCAGGTGTTTTGTTCTTTGGTTTATCCATGTTTTGTTTCCTCTTAGCTTTTCAGCATAATAAAATTATCAAAGAATCCTCCGAAGCTATTATTTTCATATCCACCACAACTATACAAAGCGAGCCTAATGAAAATTCCGAAAAATTATTTACCCTTCACGAAGGAACTAAAGTAAAATTACTCGAAGAATCCAATGCTTGGAGTAAAATAAAATTGCCTAATGGAAATGTTGGTTGGATAGCATCTAAAGAGATTAAGAATATTTAATTTCTAATCTCTAATTTCTATCGTCATCCTATGTTTGTAAAAAGGATTTGTAAATTAAAAAAACCAAACATAGTTTTGTTTAAATTAT
>PFUQ01000189.1:402-8212 GCA_002790175.1 Flavobacteriales bacterium CG_4_9_14_3_um_filter_32_8 | reverse complement strand
ATAGGTGGGAAAATAATTTTCATGAAAATCTTTTAAAGAATCTTTTTTAGCACTTGAATCTTCTTCTTCCATGTCAACTTTTCCACCTATAATTCCGCTTTTAATTTTCCAATATTCATTTTCTTTCGTATCAGAAAAAAGTTTCTCAAACATTTCCTCCAATTGATTGGCATCAGCCAAATTTTTATCCTTGAGTGTAACTATTTTCGTAGGTTCTATTTTTAAGCTATCTTTTTTATTTTTTGAAAAATAGAAATTACCTAAAAAATCAGTGTAAGAAATGGATTGTTTTGGTATTTTTTTTTGAACTAATCGAGTCATTTTTTCATCTAACTGTGAAAAAGAACTTTTAATAAATTTAATATCAATATGTTCAACATCGGAAATAGATCTTTGTCGAATAAAAAGTTGTTTTTTTGACGTCCTATTTTTATAGTTAACTGCTTTATATTTTACTACATTTTTTATGATTTCTTCTGCGTTATGTTGGTTGGCAAAAACAAAAGTTTCACTTAAATTAACTATTTCTTCTTTTAAAAGGATAGGTAAATTGTTTTGTAATTCACTGATAGCCATCTTTTTGGAATGGTAACCGATATAATTGAAACTTAACGTATCATTATTGTTGATGCCTTCATCATCTATCAAAAAATATCCATTTTCATTGGTAATTGCTCCTTTATCTTTATGTAAAACAAGAATATTTGCATAAGGCAACGGTGTTTTTTTGTCTTGATCAAGAAGTACACTTGTAATTATTTTTGAAGTAGCTTTTTGAGTTGTTTGAGCTACACTATAAAAAAATGATAGTGTAATTAAGAAAAGGATGATAAAGAGTTTTTTACTATTCATAATATTTAGAGTAATGAAAATAACTTATTCATTACCATATTATTGCTTTAGTTAATTTTCTGTGCCTGCTTTTAATTTCTCGGAATTTTCTGCAATTTTTAATGATTGAATTATTTCTCCCATGTCACCATTTAATATACCTTCTAAATTATAAAGTGTTAATCCTATTCGATGGTCGGTTACTCTTCCTTGCGGATAATTATAGGTTCTAATTTTTGCTGACCTATCTCCAGTTGATACTTGGGATTTTCTTTCAGCTGCACGTTCCTTTTCTCGCTTAATTACTTCTATTTCGTACAATTTAGTTCGAAGTGCAGTAAGAGCCATCTCGTAGTTTTTTAACTGAGAACGAGCTACTTGTCGCTCAATAACAATTCCTGTTGGAATGTGTGTTAGTCGAACAGCTGTTTCTACTTTATTTACATTTTGTCCTCCTGCTCCACCAGAACGGTAAGTATCTCTTTTGATATCATCTTTCCTAAGATCAATATCTACCTCTTCAGCTTCTGGCAATACTGCTACAGTTACTGCTGAAGTGTGAACTCTTCCCTGTGATTCTGTTTTAGGAATTCGTTGTACCCGATGTACGCCAGACTCGTATTTTAAAACACCATACACATTATCACCTTCCACACTAAAAGATACCTCTTTATAACCTCCAGCTGTGCCCTCGTTTACTGTCAATATCTCTATTTTCCAGCCTTTTTTTTCAATATATCTGCTATACATTTTAAATAAATCACCAACAAAAATGCTGGCTTCATCTCCACCAGTTCCAGCTCTAATTTCAACAATCACATTTTTGGTATCTTCTTCATCCTTTGGAATAAGTATTATTTTAATCTCTTCTTCCAATTCATCCTTAAGTGGAAGTAGTTCATCTAATTCCATTTTTGCCATGTCAACAAATTCCTTATCGGTTTCTGTTTTAATAATTTTTTTTGATGATTCTATATTATCCGTAATATCTTTGTACTTCTTATAGATGGCAACAATTTCCCCTAATTCTTTATACTCTCTATTCAATTTCACATATCGACTCATATCAGAGGCAACTTCTGGGTCAATAATTTGTTCGCTTACCTGATCGTAACGAATATTTATTTGTTCTAATTTTTTTAATAGACTCATACTCTTTTAATGATAAGTAAATTCTCCATATTTACTCTTTATTGTCAATTTCTTTTCCCCTTTAGATTCAACTCTTCCAATTATCTGAGCATCAACATTAAAGGATTTAGAAATTGAAATAATACCTTCAGCTATCTCCTGTGGAACATATAATTCCATGCGGTGACCCATATTAAATACTTTATACATTTCTTTCCAATCTGTTTTAGATTGTTCTTGTATTATTTTAAATAATGGTGGCACATCAAATAGATTATCTTTTACAATGTGTAAGTCCTCCACAAAATGCAATATTTTAGTTTGTGCTCCCCCACTACAATGAACCATTCCATGTATTTTAGTTCTGTATAAATCTAATATCTTTTTTATTATTGGTGCGTAAGTTCTAGTTGGTGATAAAACTAATTTTCCAGCATTTAATTCTACCCCTTCTATCTTATCGGTTAAAGAGTATGTTCCTGAAAATATCAATTCTTCAGGCACATTCGGATTGTAGGTTTCTGGATATTTTTTAGCAACAGATTTATTAAAAACATCATGTCGTGCTGAGGTTAACCCATTGCTTCCCATTCCACCATTATATTGAGTTTCGTAAGTAGCTTGTCCGAAAGATGATAAACCAACAATCACATCGCCTACACCTATATTAGCATTATTAATTACGTTTTCTTTTTTCATTCTACAAGTGACTGTAGAATCAACAATAATTGTTCTCACTAAATCGCCAACATCAGCAGTTTCTCCACCGGTAGAATGTATTCCGATTCCTTGTCCTCTTAACTCCTCTAATAATTCTTCTGTTCCATTTATTATGGCTGCAATAACTTCACCTGGAATTAGATTTTTGTTTCTACCAATGGTAGAAGATAATAAGATATTATCAACTGCTCCAACGCATAATAAATCATCGATATTCATAATGAGTGCATCTTGGGCAATTCCTTTCCAAACCGTAATATCCCCTGTTTCTTTCCAATAGGCATAAGCTAATGATGATTTTGTTCCTGCTCCATCAGCATGCATAATCACGCAATAATCAGCATCACCAGTTAAATAATCGGGAATAATTTTACAGAAAGCTCTTGGAAATAATCCTTTATCAATAGTTGCAATAGCTTGGTGTACATCTTCTTTTGATGCAGAGACTCCTCTTTGTAAATATCGTTCAGCTTTATTCATCAGTTTTAAATTACTATTGGTATTACTCCTATTCTATCTTACAAATAGGTATAAAAAAACATCCGCTTTTGACGGATGTTTTTTTAAATATGTATGTTATCTAATTTTCTGTAGTTGGAGCAGGAGCAACAAAATTATCGCCAATTACTTTAAAGTCAGTACGTCTGTTTCTTTGTAAGGCTGCATCTTGTTCTTCTTTAGATTTTAAAGATTTAATGTATTTCTCAGTTAAAATAACATCTCCAGCTCCTTTCATTGGTTCATTCTCTCCCATTCCTATAGCTTTAATTCTATCAGGATGGATACCTTTTTCTTTCACTAAGTAATCCACACAAGATTGAGCTCTTTTTTGAGATAAATCCTGGTTGTATTTTGTAGAACTTCTATGGTCGGTATGAGAACGTAATTGAATGATAATATTTGGGTTCTCAGTCATAATATTGTACAAATAATTTAACGAATCTTTATATTGTGGCTGTAAATCCCATTTTGCAGTAAGGTATTCGATAAGTGGTAGTTTAATAACAACATCTTGGAATGGTTGCAAAGCATATTCGTGTTTGAAATTCTTAGATCCTTCTATACCAACAGTACTTTCTTTTCCCTTTGCAATTAAATATTTTTCTTTTTCCACCACTAAAGAGTAAGAAGTATTAGAATTAATGTATCGATCTGATCCATTTGCTTCAAACATAAACACTCCATTTTCATCGGTAGTTCCTTGAGCAGAACTTCCATCAGTACCTATTAATTTAATTTTTGCATTCGAAAGAACTTTTCCGTTTTCAATATCTTTAACAGTTACTTCTAATGTAAACAACATTGGAGGCAAGTAAAATTCCCAAACATCATCGCCACCTTTTCCACCTTCTCTACTGGTGGTAAAGAAACCTCTCTCTTTATCACCTTCAAAGGTAATACCAAAATCATTTGCTTCAGAATTTAATGGAGCTTGCATATTTTCCACTCCGCTCCATTGGTTAACACCTGTACTTTTAGCTTTAAAAATATCTAACCCTCCCATTCCTTTATGACCAGTGGATGAAAAATACAATTCTCCATTATCTCTAATGTAAGGAAACATTTCATCAGCAGAAGTATTAATTTCAGCTCCTAAATTTTTAGCGGATGACCAAGTTTTTGCTTTAGCATCGTAAGTGATGTACCATAAATCTTTTCCACCTTGACCGCCTGGCATGTTGGATGCAAATACTAAAACATTGTCGTCTGGAGAAATAGTTGGATGACCAACAGTAAAAGTATCTTCAGTTATTTTAATTAATTCTGGTTCGCCCCATTTTTGTCCAGCTCTTTTTGCCCACATAATGCTGCAGCCAGAAATTCCTTTATCCTCTACTCCACATCTGGTAAAAAATATCATGTTCTTTTTTTTGTTTAAACAAGAAGCTCCTTCATCAACAGGTGAATTAACAGTTTCATTTAAAACTACAGGCACACTCCATTTTCCTTTATTATCTCTTTTGGTTTGATAAATATCAGAAAAATTCATACCAGTTACATCAGATATTTCTGCACCAGCAGAACCTTGACGAGTTGAAGTAAAATAAAGTTCTTCATACTTAGTGTCAGCAAAAGTAGGAGAGAAATCATAATCTTCAGAATTCAATAATGGCATTGGGTTAACTACTGTTCTTGTAGGATTATCTTTCCATCCTCTAGCAGCTTCACATGATTTAATTCCATCATCAGCTCTTTTATCACCAGGATTAGCAGCTTTGTACTTATTAAACTCGACTATTGCTTCTTCATATCTACCTTCAGACTTATATATGTCTGCAACATAATAGATAGCAATAGGATTTTCATATTTTGCTTTAATTGCCTTATTGTACCATACCGCAGCTTGTTTTCCATCATCTTTTAAACGGTAACATTCGCCTATTTGAAAAAGGATTTCAGATTTTACTTCGTTTTTGGTTTCTTTGGTATATGCTTTTTTATACATTTCTATCGCTTGATAGTATTTGTAACCACTAAAAGCGACATCAGCTTCCAATTTATAATTCTTCTGTGCATTAACAGTTAAACCAAGAACTGTTACTAGGGCGATAGTGCCAATAATTCTACTTATTTTCATATTAATATGTTAGTTTTCCTTTGAATTGCCGCTAAAGTAAAAAAATCTTTTTAATTAATCAAAATTAGTTGATTAAATAATCTGTATCTATTCACTCCTCAATTTAATATTTTGGGGTATTAACACTTATTTTTAGATGATTAAATTATCTAGTAAAAAGTAATTCCCTTAGTTTTGGCAATGGCCACAACTCGTCATCAATCAATAATTCCAATTTATCTGAGTGATATTTTATTTCACTAAAATAGGGTTTAACTTTATCGCAATAGGCTAACGCTTTATTTTCAAAATTGTCGATTTTATTTGCTTTTTTACGTTCATCTAGCATTTTATCAGAATTTTCCTTTAGATGAATTACATGTTCGGAAATTTCTTTTAAGATTTGAAGTTGAGGTGCTGCTATTTTCAAGGCTTCTTTACCAAAAATATCATTCATTCCTTTGATGTTTTTGATTAACACATTTTGATATTTTATAGCTGCAGGAATAATATGGTTTCTAGCTAAATCCCCAAATGTTCTTGCCTCAATTTGAAGTTTTAAAATATAATCTTCCATATCTATTTCATACCTAGCATCCATCTCTATTTCAGAAAAAACGCCCAGTTCTTCAAATAACTTCTTCGTTTCTTTTTGAGTCATTATTTTTAGAGCTCTTGGAGTATCTTTTAAATTGGACAATCCTCTTTTTTTAGCTTCCTCCACCCACTCTTGACTATAACCATTCCCTTCAAAACGAATTGATTTTGATTCTTTAATTAATTTTTGAAGTTCTTGTAATATGGCTTCATCTTTTCGTTGTCCCTTATCAATTTTTGCATCAACTGTTTTTTTAAATTCTATGAGTTGTTTCGCCACAATTGAGTTTAAGGTTATCAAAGATTTACCACAATTTGCAGAAGAACCAACTGCTCTAAATTCAAATTTATTTCCTGTAAATGCAAAAGGGGATGTTCTATTTCTATCTGTATTATCCAATAAAATCTGAGGAATTTTACCAATACTCATTTTTAATTCGGTTTTATCTTCTGGAGTCATCTTACCTGCTTTCACATTTTTCTCAATATTATCTAACATTTGAGTTAACTGAGAACCAATAAATACAGAAATTATGGCTGGAGGAGCTTCATTAGCTCCTAATCGGTGGTCATTACCTGCTGAGGCAATACTTGCTCTTAAAATATCGGCATTATCATAAATTGCTTTGATGGTGTTTATAAAAAACGTTAAAAATTGAAGATTGGTTTTAGGATTTTTTCCTGGAGCTAAAAGATTTACTCCTGTGCTTGTAGCTAGTGACCAGTTATTGTGTTTTCCAGAACCATTTACACTTCCGTAAGGTTTCTCATGTAACAAAACTCTAAAATTGTGTTTTATTGCAACTTTTCCCAACAAGTCCATTAACAATAAATTATGGTCATTTGCCAAATTCGTTTCTTCAAACATAGGTGCACATTCAAATTGATTAGGTGCTACTTCATTATGTTTAGTGGTTACAGGTATTCCTAATTGTAGAGCTTCAATTTCATATTCTCTCATAAAAGCTGCAACTCTTTCAGGGATAGAACCAAAATAATGATCATCTAATTGTTGTCCTTTTGCAGGATTGTGTCCCACCAATGCTCTACCTGTCATCATAATGTCTGGTCGTGCATTAAACAAGGCTTTATCAATCAAGAAATATTCTTGTTCCCATCCTAAATTTGCATTTACTTTGGTTACCTCTTTATCGAAATACTGACAAACATCGGTTGCTGCTTTATCAATTGCATTTAATGCTTTTAGTAAAGGCATCTTATAATCCAAAGCTTCTCCAGTATAGGCGATAAAAACAGTTGGAATACATAAGGTATTTCCAATTACAAATGCTGGTGAGGTAGGATCCCAAGCTGTATAGCCTCGTGCCTCAAAGGTATTTCTTATCCCTCCATTCGGAAAGCTAGATGCGTCAGGCTCTTGTTGTATTAGATTATCACCATCAAATTTCTCAATAGCCCTACCACCGCTTATTGGACTAAAAAAAGAATCGTGCTTTTCGGCAGTGGCACCTGTTAATGGTTGAAACCAATGCGTGTAGTGTGTCGCTCCTTTAGACAACGCCCAATCTTTCATGGTAGATGCAATTTGACTTGCGATTGCACGGTCTAATTTTTTTCCATCTGTGATAGATGCCATCACACTAGTATAAGCTTCTTTAGGCAAATATTCACGCATCACTTCTTGTGAGAACACATTAGTAGCATAATAATTAGAAGCTCTATTAGATGGAAATTCAACTTTTTTTGGTTCTCTTGCAAGAACATCTTCTAGTGCTTTGAAACGATAAGTTGGCATTTTTTATAATTTTTTTTGATATTAATATTATTTTTTAACAAATATATATTAAAATAGGGGGGTAGTTTAATAAAAAAGTATTTTTTTTATTAACACCCCCATATTTTTATGTTGATAATGAAAAATACTTGCATTTCAGAAATTACTACATAAAAAAATCCCATAAGAAGAATTTCTTATGGGATTAAAATTTAGTTACTTTACTGTAAAATTACTCT
>PFUQ01000189.1:0-260 GCA_002790175.1 Flavobacteriales bacterium CG_4_9_14_3_um_filter_32_8 | reverse complement strand
TTGGTAGTAGTTTAACAGAGATCGCGAAATATTGACAAACGGTTCCGTCAGCGACTGCGAAGCGTATTGCACCCCCCGCGGATTGACCAAATACATAAAGACCAAAAACCGCGGCTCATAAGCGGGAAAATAACCGAACCACGAATGGATAAAGCGGTCATCATAATAGCTTTTGGTGATCGGATCAATCATCTGGGCCGTGCCGGTCTTGGCGGCAATGGCGTAATGATCCATCTTCACCTTGGGAATTTTTTCGTCCA
>PFUQ01000241.1 GCA_002790175.1 Flavobacteriales bacterium CG_4_9_14_3_um_filter_32_8 | reverse complement strand
ATACTTCTAATGCTTCTTTGGCAAATCCTTTGTTTCTGTATTCTTTTTCAGCAATTAAAATACCTACACCAGCACTTTTACCAACTTTGTAATCGAATAAATCGATGCAACCAATGGGTAAATTGGTATCGTTTTTACAAATCATTAAACGAAGTTGTTGGTTTAAATTAATGTCCTGTGGTTGATTGACAAACTCATCAATTTCCTCTCGTGTAAACAATTTTTCAGTATTGCTTACTTCCCAATTGGCAGGATTGTTTTCCCAATCAAAAACGATGGAGGCATCCGAACTTATTAGGTTTCGCAAATAGATATTAGCTGATTTTAGTTTCACTGTTATTTTTTCGATTTACGGCGGCAATGCTTTGATTGATTTCCTGTTTGGTATATTTTTTTAATAAGAAATTATTGTTGACCATTTGATCAGTAAGGTTTACTTGAAAAGTATTTTTTACAAGTTTTTTATCGTAAAGAATAGGCAATAATTCAAAAATAAAATCTGCCTTGTTAACATCGATTTGGTAAATAGCTTGAATAAAATCTTTAATTGGATTTAAACATGAAACTTCGTCCGAAACTTTAAAATAATGTTTAACCAAATGGGTAATAAGTAGCTCTGGATCTTTTACACTAATTACCCCTCCAACTTCCGTCAGCTGACGGAGAGAGGTGTCCTCCGTAGTAGAAAGATTAGGTGTTTTTAATTCAACAAATATAACCTCTACTCCTCTTTTTTGAGCAGTTTGCAACATGGCTGAACCGCTCAAATCATATTCGGGACCATTAGTTGAAATTTCAAACAATTTTCCATTTACGATTAAGCCAATGTGAGGAGGAACTTTACTTGCCCGATGTAGAAAAATAAATACTCCTTTTTTAAGATTTATTTTTTCAATTTTATGGGTTATAGGAATAGCGAATGACATTTTTTTGATGAGTTGAAGTTAAAAAACACACCCTAACCCCTCTCAAGAGGGGATAGTTTTCCTTTAAAAACCTGAACAGCTGGACCAATTAGCCAAATGTTGTTAAAACCAAATTCATTTCTTTTAAATGCAACTTTCAAATCACCACCCTGAGTTTGTATAAACACTTCTCCTTCGGTTAACTTGTATTTATCTGCCCAGCTTAATGCTGATGCAGTAACGCCAGTTCCACACGACAAGGTTTCGTCTTCAACACCTCTTTCGTAGGTTCTAATTTGTAAACTGTCTGTTTGGTAACTCACAAAATTTACATTAGTTCCTTCCAGTTTAAATCGTTCGTTATATCGAATTTTCCTGCCTTCTTCAAAAACATTTATTTTATCAACATCATCAACATCAATAATATAATGTGGTGAACCTGTATTGATATAGTAATAATTATTTCCTTTTTCTATTGCTAAAACATCGTGCATTTTTAAACTTACTTCACCATTTTTGGTTATTCGAGCTTCGTGTACGCCATCGGTAGATAAAAATAAAGCCTGACTTTCTATTAGTCCCAAAAACTGGGCAAAAGCCACAGCACATCGACTTCCATTTCCGCAAAAGCTTTTGCTTCCATCTGCATTAAAATAAATCATGTTAAAATCTAAATCAGCGATATTCTCTATTAAGATTAATCCATCAGCTCCAATGCCAAAACGTCTATCACACAATTTTTTGATTAATGCTAAATTAGATTTATCAAACACATCATTACGATTGTCAATCATCACAAAATCGTTTCCTGTGCCTTGGTATTTATAAAATTGAATTGTCATTCAACGAAATTAATAATTGTTACTCTTTATCTGGGTTAAACCTTCTTGAATCTTTTTTAGTGGATTGTATTTTTTTAACAGTTAATCTCTTTTCTATTGCTGATTTTTTTGGTTTACTTGGTTTTCTTTTTTTTACAGGAGTTAGTGCGACAGTAAGCAAATCTATAAATCGTTGAAAAACAATTTCTTTATTTTTTAGTTGACTTCTGGTTTCATCGCATTGCAATGCCAAAATCCCCTCTTGCGAAATTCTATTTTTAAGTTTTTCGTTAATAATTGTCTTTTTTCGATCTGTTAAAATTCCCGACTTCATCACATCAAAAAGCAATTCTACTTTGGTAGAAACCTTGTTTACGTTTTGCCCACCAGCTCCTCCACTTCTGCTCGTTCTGTATTTTACTTCTTTATGTAAATCTAATAAAATCATAGTTACAAAA
Organism: Flavobacteriales bacterium CG_4_9_14_3_um_filter_32_8; assembly: GCA_002790175.1. Lineage (GTDB taxonomy): Bacteria > Bacteroidota > Bacteroidia > Flavobacteriales_E > Vicingaceae. Next base: position 6,071 of record PFUQ01000241.1, on the reverse strand, counting down.
GTACATAAACCGTTCATCAAAGCATTTTTACCATTGGTGTAACTTTTAATTATTTATAACCGTCACAGCTATATATTTGAATGATAATAAAATATATAACAGCATGGCAACATTAAAAATCTGTAATTTATCAAAAACTTATCCTAACGGAGTTAAAGCCTTAGACAACATCAATATTGAAATTTCTAACGGAATGTTTGGTTTATTGGGACCAAACGGTGCTGGTAAATCGTCACTAATGAGAACCTTAGCAACTTTGCAAGAAGCTGATTCTGGCACTGCATCTTTGGATGATATTGATATTTTAAAGAATCCTACAGAATTACGTAAGTTATTGGGTTACTTACCTCAAGAATTTGGTGTTTATCCAAAAATAACCGCACAACAGTTGCTAGACCATATTGCAATACTAAAGGGTATCACGAATGGAAATGAAAGAAAAGAATTAGTAAATTACTTATTACAAAAAGTAAACCTCTACAACGAAAGAAGTAAAAGTGTAAAAGGATTTTCTGGAGGTATGAAACAAAGAGTTGGCATTGCTCAAGCATTAATAGGTAATCCAAAACTAATTATTGTTGATGAACCAACAGCTGGACTAGACCCCGGAGAACGAAATCGATTTCATAACCTTTTAGCTGATGTGTCGGAAGATGTAATCATCATTCTTTCCACTCATATTGTTGAAGATGTAACTGAATTGTGCTCCAACATGGCAATAATGAATTTAGGTAAAATGGTTTACCAAGGTTCTCCTCAAAATGTGATTAATGATTTGAAAGGTAAAGTATGGCAAAAAATCATTGAGCGAAATGAAATAAATGAGTACAAAACTAATTTTACAGTAATTTCTGATAAAATGGTGGCAGGAAAACCATTGATTCACGTGTTAAGTGAAACCAATCCAGACAATGGATTTGAAAGTGTTATTCCAGATTTGGAAGATGTATTTTTTACCAAAATTAATTAACAAGGTATAAGTATTAAGGAAAAAGGCATAAGTAGTTCTTTTTCCTTACACCTAAAACCTTACACCTTAAAACTAAATTTATGTTTAAAGAATTTTTTCTAAAAGAACTAGGTTCAGGTCTTAGAAGACCAATGGTTTATATCTTCCTTTTTATTATGACGTTGATGGTTTGGGGAGCTGTTGTTAGTGATAATGTTGTTATTGGTGGCTCAATAGGAAATGTATATAAAAATGCACCTCACATTATTTCCATGTATTGCGGAATATTAACCATATTTGGACTTTTAATTGCCACCGCCTTCTTTAATAACGCTGCGTTAAGAGATTACAACTATAATTTTAGTGAAATCCTATTCAGTACGCCTATCAATAAATTTGGCTACTATTTTGGTCGATTTTTTGGAGCATTAATTTTATCTACCATTCCTTTATTGGGTATTTTTATTGGTTTTTTATTAGGTGCTGCAATGGGTCCTGCTATTGGCTGGATTGATGCAGACCGAATTGGTGATTTTTATTTAGCATCTTTCATCAACAACTACTTTTTGTTTATCGTACCCAATATGTTTTTTGCTGGAGCCATTACTTTTGCAATGGCTAACAAATGGAAAAGTACAGTCATCTCCTTTGTTGGCACGTTGATTATTATCGTTGGATACCTCATTTCTGGAACACTTCTTTCAGATATTGATAATGAAACAATTGCTGCATTGACCGATACTTTTGGAATTAGAGCTTATGCGTTAGATTCAAAGTACTTTACGCCTATCGAAAAAAACACATTAAGTGTAGGATTTAATGGTTTGCTATTTTTAAACAGAATAATTTGGTTAGCGATTGGAACCGTAATTATTTTAGGATCTTACTTTTCTTTTAGTTTTATTAGCAAAAATAAAAGAGTAAAGAAGAATAAAGAAAAAGCAAATGATGTACAGATTGGTAAAATCCTTGTTGCACCTCAAATAACTATTCTATTCAAATCGAGTACTATTTTTAAACAATTTCTTAGTTTTTTTAGCATCAATTTCTACAGCATTGTAAAAAGTACCACCTTCAAAATTTTATTCTTGTTTAGTGTTATTATTTTAATTGCAACACTAGCTGGTGGATTTGAGTATTTTGGTTTGCAATCCTATCCAGTTACCTATAAAATGATAGATGTAATAGGTGGCATTACTGTAATTTTCGTAATCATCATCCTAATTTTCTTTAGCGGAGAATTAATTTGGAGAGATAGAGGTAGTAATATGAATGAAGTTATTGATGCCACTCCTCACAGTTCGTTCACCTCTTTAGTGGCTAAAACTATATCGTTAATTTGTGTTACTTCCTTGTTAAATCTATTTTTTATCATTGCTTCTATATTTTACCAGTTTATTAATGGCTATAACAACTTTGAAGTAGGAGTTTACCTTCAAGATTTTTTATATAATGCTTTGCCTATGTATATTATTTGGTCGGCAATACTCATTTTTCTTCAAGTTATCATCAATAATAAATACATCGGATATTTTGTTTCCATCATTTTATTATTCTTGTTCGACATTATTATGCTAATATTTGATTTACAATCGAATATGATTAATTTAGGTGCTACACCTTCCTACACTTATTCTGATATGAATGGTTTTGGTGCTGCTTTAGAAGCAACTAATTGGTTTAACCTGTATTGGATTTTATTTGGCTTATTATTTTTAGGTTTTTCTGGATTGATATGGGTGAGAGGTTTCTCTAATGGATTTAAAAATAGAATTAAATCAGCAAAAAAACATTTAACGCCAACTTATGCTGTTGGATTACTAATTATTAGCGTTTTATGGTTAGCTACTGCAAGTTTTGTTTTTTATAACACCAAAATATTAAACACTTATAAAGGAACAGATGAGCTAGAAGAAGGCCAGGCAAAATACGAAAAGGCATACAAAAAATTCCAAGACATTGAACAACCCAAAATTACAACTGCTAAATACTATATTGATATTTTTCCAGAAGAACGAAAGTTGATAACAAAAACTGCTCTTATTTTAACCAATAAATCCAAGCAAAATATAGATTCTTTGCATTACACCATTGATAAAGACTGGAACATGAAGTTGCACATTAAAAATGCAAAGTTGGTTTTTGAAGATAAGGAAAGTGGTTACTTAATTTACCAATTAAATAAAACTTTAGCCCCAAATGAAAAAATGGCAATAGTGGTTGAAGCTTCCTACATCAGTAAAGGTTTTGAAAATGAGGTAACGAATACCGATGTAGCTCAAAATGGAACTTTCATTAATAATTTTTCTATTCTACCATCAATTGGTTATAATGAAGCTTATGAATTAAGCGATAAAAACACTAGAAAAAAATATAATCTGAAACCGAAAGACAGAATGCCCGAACTTAAAGTTGATTGTGGTAAAGATTGTAATAAAAACTACCTTTCTAATGGTTCTGCAGATTGGGTAGATGTAGAAAGTTTTATTTCAACAACTAAAGACCAATTAGCTATTGCTCCTGGTTCATTAGTTAAAGAATGGGAAAAAGATGGAAGAAAATATTACCATTACAAATCTGACCATGCTTCACAGAACTTTTTCAATTTTATGTCGGCACGTTACGAAGTTGCTCGAAAAAAATGGAACGGAATTGATATTGAAGTGTATTATGATAAAGCACATCCTTACAATATTGACATGATGCTTAGTGCTGTAGAAAAATCGTTGAAATATTACACCAAAAATTTTGGTCCTTATTATCACCAACAAGCCCGAATTCTTGAATTTCCAAGGTATTCTACTTTCGCTCAGGCTTTTCCAGGAACAATGCCTTATTCCGAATCGTTTGGTTTTATTGTTAATTTAGAAGATGAGGCTGATAATAATGTAATTGATGCTGTAATTGCCCATGAAATGGCTCATCAATGGTGGGCTCATCAAGAAGTTTCTGCCAATGTACAAGGTGCAACAATGCTAACAGAAAGTTTTTCAGAATATTCTTCATTAATGGTCATGAAAAATTCGTTAAAGGATGACATTAAAATGAAAGATTTTCTGAAATATGATTTTGAAAGATATTTAAAAGGAAGAAGTTCTGAAGTTGAAAAAGAATTACCGCTCTACCAAGTAGAAAATCAAATGCACATCCATTATGGTAAAGGAAGTGTTATCCTATACGCTTTACAAGATTATATTGGGGAAGAAAAAGTGAATAATGCACTAAAAAGTTTTCTAGATGAGTTTAGATACAAAGAGCCTCCCTATCCTACTTCTTTAGATTTTTTGAAGCATTTAGATACCCAAGTTCCTGATTCTCTAAAATATTTGATTACAGATTGGTTTAAAGAAATTACCCTATACGATTATCGCTTAAAAGAAGCCACTTATAAAACCCTAGCCAATGGAAAGTACGAAGTAAGTATGGATGTAGAAGCGTACAAACTTAAAGCCGATACCATTGGCAATGAAACCAAGGTGAAATTTGATGATTGGGTGGATATTGGTGTGTACTCAGATAATGACGAAAAGAAATTGGTGTTTCAAAAAAGAGTTAAATTCAATGCAACTGAAATGAATTTCACTTTTGAAGTTGATTCAATTCCAGCTAAAGCTGCCATTGATCCGCGAAGAATGTTGATTGAAAGAGTAATTACAGATAATGTGAAAAAAGTGACTAAAATTTAAGTACTATTATCTAAATAGTCATTACCAGATAATCATTAAAATACCTACTTTTGCCGCCAATAAAACAAAAAAAAACAGAAAATGGCAACAAACAGAACTTTTACAATGATTAAGCCGGATGCAGTTGAAAAAAACTACATCGGTGGAATTTTAAAAATGATTAATGATGCAGGATTTAAAATCGTTGCAATGAAATATACGAAACTCTCTAAAGAAAGTGCCGGAGCATTTTATGAAGTGCATAAAGAAAGACCTTTTTATGGAGAATTGGTAGAATATATGTCTTCCGGACCAATTGTAGCTGCTATTTTAGAAAAAGAAAATGCTGTTGAAGAATTTAGAAAATTAATTGGTGCTACCAATCCAGCTGATGCTGCCGAAGGCACCATTCGTAAAGTTTACGCTAAATCTATACAAGCCAATGCTGTACATGGTTCTGATAGCGATGAAAATGCAAAAATTGAAGGAGATTTTCATTTTAAAGCTAACGAAATATTTGCTTAATTAAAAAATATTACAAATCAAAAAGAGGCTTAATCATTCAATTAAGCCTCTTTTTTTACTCATATTTACTGCCACTTAAAAAAGTAATAACAGGTCTAAAACCAATATTTACATTTGGGGATGTAATTCCCTTAAAATTATCAGATCCATTAATTTGTATTTCGTATCCAATACTCATCCAACTGCCACCTTTAGTTCCTGGTAAATTATTTTCTTTTGGATAAACTACCATTTCGGCAACATTTCCACTCATGTTATACAAACCAAAATCATTAGGATTATAAGAAGTTACTGGTGCCAAAATATCAGCATTATCAAATCCTGAACTATCTTTCATAGGATAAAAATTAGCTAAAAAATACCCATTTGAATTTCTCGCATAAGGTCCTCCCCAAGGATATGGAAAATATTTTCCCCCACTCGAAGCAGCATACTTCCACTCATAAACAGTTGGTAACCGAACATCATTCACCATCTTCTCTCTATCCAATTTATTTCGTTCTTCTGTTAACCATTTACAATACATTTCGGCGCCTTCACGACGAATGTTGTTTACAGGGAAATCATTGTATGCCGGATGTGAAAAATAATATTCAGCCATTGCTGGACTATAAGAGTTAGGGTTAGTCCATTGTTGTTGGTCGGGTTTTGCTTTTAAAAAATCTTCTTTTCTATTTTGAATTAATAAATCAAATAAAAAAGTGCGGTACTCTAAATTGGATACTTCTGTTTTTTGCATATAAAATGCTTGGAGTTTAACCTCTTTTTCATTGATTAATTTTTCTCCATCAACATCAGCATCAATATAAGTTCCCATTGGAATATATGCATATTTTTTTTCGTCAATATCATTGAATGAATGTATTTTTTTACTTCTATATTTTGCCAAAAACTTTATCATCTTCTCTTTTTGCTTGTTATTGGTTTTTATT
>PFUQ01000216.1 GCA_002790175.1 Flavobacteriales bacterium CG_4_9_14_3_um_filter_32_8 | reverse complement strand
GATTCCGTCAGCTGACGGATGAAGCAGTATATGAAAAACTATGAAAACCCAATGGGAGCAAAGATAACAAACAATCTAACTGCGTTATATTTTTTTATCTTATCGAAAACGAATATCCTACCACAAAAGTTCTATTGATAGTTGCTGTGTAATATAAAGAACTGCTATTAAAAGATTCGTAAAATTGTTCGCGTTTTGAGGAAAGTAAATTCTGTATCGTAAAACTAATGTTGTGAGCTTTTTTCTCTCCTAATTTTTTAGATAATTTAAAATTTAACGAATGAAACGGCATGTTGTAAATATCTGGAATTCTGGAAATTCCGACTATTGCTAAACTTTTACCTTGAACATGATAGGATAAATTCACATCAATCCCTTTGTCAAAATTTTCGTAACCAATAAATGAATTAATTAAATAGGGAGCCTGACCTTGAAATTTGCGTATTTTTTTAATAGTCTCATCACTTCTAGCCTCTTGTAACCTACCTAAATATTCAGCTTCATCCATGCCTACTTCTGATTTAGTAAGGGTAATGTTGCTGCCAACAATAAAGTTTTCAAGTTTTTTAGAAATAAAATCTATTTTTTTCTTTACTTCCAATTCAACACCTAAAACTGTTGCTCGTTCTATGTTTCTAGGTGTAATGTCATTCGGTGTTGATGCACCGTAAGCTACGATTTCAATAGGATTTCTAAAAAATTTGTAAAAGCCACTTATCGAAATAATATCGCTTGAACCCATAAATTTTTCAAATCGCAAATCATAATTATCAATTTTGGTTTCCAGTAAATCAAGATTTCCAATAAAAGTTCGTTGCGTTATAGGGTCGTATATTTGTGCTAACGATTTTTCTTTAAACGATGGGCGAGCTAATGTTTTACTGTAGTTTGCTCTAATGTTAAAATCTTTAAATAGTGTATAAACAATACTCACTGCTGGTAATAAGTCCAATTCGTTTAAAATTATAGCATCTTTTAAATAATCCTCAGGTTGGTTGGCGGCTTGTTTTTGCCCAGTATATTGTATGGTAGCTTTTTCTATTCTTGCACCATAAATAATTTTTAGTAAAGAATCTAGGGGCAACTCATTCATTAAATAACCTGCAGTTATATTTATTTTTGCCGAAAAAATACTAGATGAATCAATAGCTCCTACCGCATAATATCCTTTTGGGATAACCGTACTGGTGTTGATTAAATTTTCATCAAAAAAAACTTCGTTTGGATTTCCAGCGTAAGTCATTCCTGCACCAATATGGTTAAAGGAATATGCCACCACATCAAAATCTCGTTGTTTGTAAACGTAGTTAAATCCTAGTTTTATTTTACTTTCTAAACCCGACCATTGTTTAATATTCTTAGTTAAATCAGCTTTACTGTTTAAATTTCTTTCTTCTAAATTTCGATAGGTTCTATTTACCCCACCACCTTGACCACCATCCATCGTGTAAACATTGTTGGCGTTTACTGTATAAAATGTTTGACGTAAATCGGGCTCCCTGTTTATGGCTAATGATGGTGAAATAGCAACTTTTAAAGTTGTGCTTTCATTAAATTGATGTGTGGATTGAAGTAGTAAATTGGTAATGCTTCGTTGGTTATAATAAAGAATAGTTTTGTCAAGATTTGTCCCAGCCACATTCGATTCTTCCCCCGATTCTTGAAAAAGTTTAGAAGCAGTTTTAATTCCATTTTGATTATGTAATATCGTTAAAGAATAACTACTTTTCTTTCTTTTTAACGATCCACTTAATAAAGTGTTCCACATTACTTCAACAGTTCCAATAGTACCTGAATCTTTTTCAAAAATTGATAATGCATAACTATTTTTATCGTTATCTTTATAACTTCTATTAAAAACCACATCATCGTAAAGGGTATAATTAGTTTTGTATCCTAGTGTAGCTACAAAACCATAAGTATTTTTCTCTCTTTTATATTGATTTCCAAAGCTCAAACTAATATTGTGATTCAGAAAACTATTGGTTTTAATGGTTGCCATTTCTTTATCAAATAATTTGGTAAATTTTTCTATCGTAGTATTTGCTGTTGGAGATGTAAAAAGCGAAGGAATTTGTTCTTTTTTACTAAAAGGTAACTCCTTATCATTGGCACCCATTGCAAAAACATCCGCACTACTTCCGTTAAAGGATAAAAAATCAGAACGTAAATTCATTGCAGGATTATAACCAAAAGAAATGGAACCTTCATAGAAACATTGTTCAGGAAAATCTTTAGTAACAATATTAACCATTCCGCCTGTAAAATCTCCTGGCAAATCGGGTGAAAAAGTTTTATAAACAATAATATTGTCGATTACATTGGTCGAAAAAATATCCACTTGTACGGCATTTTTATCAGGGTCTAAACCTGGAATAGTAATACCATTTAATATGGTTTTACTGTAACGGTCACCCAACCCTCTTACATAAACATCTTTTCCTCCTTGAATAGAAACCCCTGTAACTCTAGTTAATGCTCCTGCAGCAGAATTATCTCCTATTTTTGCCATAGCTTGTGCAGAAATACCATCTATAAGATTTACAGACTTTTGTTTAATATGTGAAATGGCAGCTTCATTATTTTTATCTCGGATTGCTGTTATTTCAAATGTTTCACTGGTTATAGCTTGATCTTTCATTCGAATATTAATCAAGGTAACAACATTAGGTTTTACGGTAACAGATGAAATTTTTTGAGTGGCAAAAGAAATGTAGGATGATATTAATGTATATACTCCTGGTTCAGTTGTGATTGAATAATTTCCATCAAAATCTGTTATACCTCCAACAGTAGTCCCTTCAATAATTACACTACATCCAATTAATGGTAAGCCAGTACCATCTTCAATTATTTTACCTTTTATTTTCCCTTTTTGTGCTTTTACTCCAACCCAAACAGTTAATAATACAATAACTGTAAACCAATTTTTTAATTTCATTTCTTTATTTTTTTATATGCAAATTGCCCCAAGAATTCTTGAGGCAATTTTAATACATTAAAATAGTCTGAATATTAGCCTAACATTAACTAATTGTTAATTAGTTTAAGCCCAATAACCATCCTTTTGAACTAGCTAAAGACCACCCTGTAAATACTGAAGCGTTAAACACTCCATTTGAACTTGTTCCAACCGTGTTGTTAGATGTCATTTTAACATCATTTGTTGTTCCTTCAGTAATATCAGCGATGGTTAAACTTGATATATTAAAAATATTAGAAGTGATTACTAAATTATTGTTATCATAGTTGGTTTGTGTACTTCCTGTTGCAATCCATAACCCTTCACTTGTTGCTGCTGGAATTTTAAAATCAGTAAAATATACATTTTTCATAGTCCCTTGAGCACTTGATTTAAAATGTGCGTAAAATGGGTTAGTAGCATCTCCAACAACATACCCACTATCAATGGTAAATGTTCCTGTGGGATTTATTGCATTTTCTGGACCATCAATTTCGAAAGCCTTGTCGCTATTTACTCCTTGAAAAATAATGAAGTTAGAAATTGTTCCTGAGTAAGATTGATCGATGTCTAACCCATCATCGCTACCTTTATAAATAATCACACTAGAAAGATTTACTGAACCACCAAAAAACTCAATTCCATCATCAGAATTTCCAATAATTTCAATGTGGTTAATTTCTGTTCCAGTTCCAACACCACACAAAGTTAAGCCATTTAATTCTTTTCCTGGTTGGTAAACTGTTCCCCCATGTCTGATAGAAACATATTTAAAAACACCTGAATTATCTGCTACATCAGAGCCACCATAAGCACCTTCTGTAACACTAGCAGGAATTCCTTCTAATTGACCTATTGCCCCTCCGCTCAAATCAGATACTGGTGCATATCCTAATATAGCAACTCCTCCCCATAATCCTGTTTGAGAGGCATCTAAGTTTGGGCTTTCAATTTGTCCAGAAATTATCACATCAGCTTCTGAAGTAAAAATGATTGGTGATGATGGTGTGCCCTGAGCGTCGATTTTTGCACCTCTTGCAATTATTAGCGATGATGCATTTGAGTTGGTACCCGCCCTACCTTTAATAACAGTTCCTGCTTGAATAGTCAATGTTCCTGAAGTTACTATAACTCTTCCATTTAAGATGTATGTTTTGTTGTTTGCCCATGTTGTGCTTGAGCTAATGTTTCCAGTGATAACAATCGTGTTTTCTTCTGGAGCAGGAGTAATTGGCGTAACAGGATCAGTCACTTTGTCCTTTGAACAAGAAGTAAATAAAGTAGTTGCACCAAGTATTAGCAGTGATGCAATTAATAATTTTTTCATTTTCATTTTAGTTTTCATTTTTTTTAGTTTATAATTATTTTCTGTCGCAAAGTAAGGCAGTGTTTATTACCAGATTATAAAAGGAATCTTATACTTGTTTTACCATCGTGTTAACTAAATATTATTTAATTTCATATTTTTTATCTATTAGAACTAAAAAAATCAATGGTAACAAGGATGAAATAATTAATTAATATTAAATTAACATCCGCAAAAGGAGGGAGTAGTATCTTTGTTTTAAATTATAAGCACCATGAGCAACGAAAAAATATTATTAGTTGATGACGAACAAGATATTATTGAATTTTTAGGATACAATCTTACTAAAGAAGGATATGATGTTGCTACAACAACTAATGGAAAAGAAGCCATCGAAATTGCTAAAAAAATTAAACCAGATTTAATTATTTTAGATGTTATGATGCCCGAAATGGATGGGATAGAAACTTGTCAGGAAATTAGACAGATAGAAGAATTAAAAAATACACTCATTATTTTTTTAAGTGCTAGAGGTGAAGATTATTCACAAGTGGCTGGGTTTGATGCAGGAGCTGATGATTATATTACTAAACCAATTAAACCTCGACTTTTAGTGAGTAGAGTAAAAGCGATTTTAAGAAGAAAACATGGTTTAGAAGAAATAACAGTTAACAATCAACAAGGTGACATTAGTATAGATAGAGAAAAATACTTGGTGTACAAAGAAGGGCAAGAACATGCTTTACCTAAAAAAGAATTTGAATTGTTAGCACTTTTAATCTCAAAACCAGGAAAAGTTTTTACACGCGATGTAATTTTAGAAAGTATTTGGGGTGGTGATGTAATTGTTGGAGACCGAACCATTGATGTTCATGTTCGAAAGTTGAGAGAAAAATTAGGAGACCATTACATTAAAACCATTAAGGGAGTTGGTTATAAATTTGAAGCGTAATTTTCTTTTTTCATTAATCCTACACCATAGGAAACCAGTACATGGTAATAAAAATTATCTTTGAAATTTTATCTTTACCCCAATGAAAGATTTAACACCCAACGACATTGCACTTCGAGTTTCTTTTTTAGTAGCAGTTGTTGTAACATTCGTTCTTTTTTTAATCCTATTCTTTATTACCAACTTTGACATCCTCTCCATTTTAATTGTTTTTCCTACCACATTTTTAATAGCTTATTTAGGATTTAGAATTGCGATTGAAAAATTTATTTACAAAAAAATAAAATTAATTTATCGAACCATCCATAACCTAAAATTAAAAAAGGGCGACAAAGTAAAAGAGTTTAATTTTAATTCTGATGTATTAAGTTCAGTAAAAACTGAAGTAGAAGAATGGGATAAAACCAATAAAGAAGAGATTTCACGTTTAGAAGGATTAGAAAAATATAGAAGAGATTTTGTTGGTAATGTTTCTCACGAACTAAAAACCCCAATTTTTAATATTCAAGGATATTTATTAACACTTTTAGAAGGTGGGTTGGAAGACCCGCAAATTAATGTTAGTTATTTACAAAAAGCAAATAAAAGTGTAGAAAGAATGATTGGTTTAATTGAAGACTTAGATGAGATAACAAAGTTAGAAACAGCAATCATCAAAATGAATATTTCTAAAATTGATTTATCAGAGTTAATTGTAGAGACTGTTTCTGCTTTAGAGATGAAAGCAAAAGAAAACAACATCACCTTAAAATTTATTAATAAACCAATAAAACCAGTATGGGTTTTAGCCGATTCGGTTAAAATTAACCAAGTGTTGGTTAATTTAATTGTTAATTCTATTTGGTATGGCCGAAGTGGAGGTGAAACATTAATAAAAATATTTGATTTAGACGACAATGTCTTGGTAGAAGTTACAGATAATGGTATAGGAATAGAAAAAGAACATTTACCTAGATTATTTGAACGATTTTATAGAACAGATAAGGGGCGTGCAAGAAAAAGTGGAGGAACAGGGCTTGGACTTTCTATTGTAAAACATATTATAGAAGCACATAACCAAACCATAAATGTAAGAAGCACAATAGATGTAGGTTCTACTTTTTCTTTCACGCTAAAAAAAGCATAAAAAGAATAATTTCATTGGATGACTTGAAGTCATCCAATGAAATTATGTTTCTTTGTGGTATGCAAATTCAATTGTCGGTTGTCATCATCACTTTTAATGAAGAAAAAAACATCTCCAGATGTATTGATTCTGTTATTGCTGTTGCTGATGATGTTGTTGTTGTTGATTCTTTTTCAACCGACAAAACCAAACAAATTTGCTTAGAAAAAAAAGTGCGTTTTGTTGAACATCATTTCAATGGACACATCGAGCAGAAAAATTGGGCAATTACTCAAGCAAAAAATCAATGTGTACTTTCTTTAGATGCAGATGAAGCATTAACAAAAGAACTAGCAATAGAAATCATTAAAATAAAAAAAAACTGGCAATATGATGGCTACAGTTTTAATCGATTAACCAATTTTTGCGGTTCTTGGATAAAACACTGCGGATGGTATCCTGATAAAAAATTACGATTATGGGATTCTACAAAAGGAAAATGGGGAGGCGTAAATCCACACGATAAAGTAATAATGAACCAAGGAACTAAAATAAAACACATTAATTTTGATTTGCTTCATTATTCTTTCTATACCATCGAACAACACTTAAAACAAATAGATTATTTTACCGATATTAGTGCAAAAGCTGCTTTTGAAAAAGGAAAAAAAAGTAATGCGTTTATCATATTTTACAAATCAAAATTTAAGTTTATTCGAGATTATTTTTTAAAATTAGGATTTTTGGATGGTTATTATGGTTACATAGTTTGCAAGAATTCTGCCTTTGCGACAGCACAAAAATATCGTAAATTGCTAATTTTAATCAATTCGAAATAGGTTGTCATTAAAAAATAAAATATGCTTTTTTAATACTACTCCTTTTTGGGGAGGTGGTGAGAAATTACATTTAGAATATGCATTGGAGTTTAAAAAACTAAATTATCCAATTTGCGTAGTCGCCAAAAAAGATGCCCCATTTTATAAAAAGAGTGTTGAAGAAAAATTAGAGGTAGAAACATTTACCATTAATAACCTTTCCTTTTTAAATAGTGTTAAATTTTATAACCTTATCAATTATTTTAAACAAAGACACATTCATACCCTATTTATTTCAGCTTCGCCAGATTTAAAAATTGCAGCACTAGCTGCTAAAAAAGCTGGAGTTACCAACATTGTCTATTTAAGAGGATTGGCGGTCTCTATTAAAAATAATCCTTTAAATAAAATATTATTAACTCAAATCGTAACCCATATTATTGCCAATTCGGAAGAAACAAAAAGGAAAATACTAGAAAATTTTAAAAATACCGAATTAGAAAATAAGGTAAAAGTGATTTACCATGGCATTGATTTAGAAATTTTTGATAAAAACTATATTGCACAACAACCTATTTACACTAAAAAAGAAGGTGAAATAATTTTTGGAAATGCAGGACGATTAACAAAACAAAAAGGACAATTTTATTTAATTGATATTGCAAAAAAATTGCAAGAGCAACAACTAAATTTTAAAATCTTAATTGCTGGTACAGGTGAGGAGGAGCAAGAATTAAAACAACTAATTAAAACTAACAAATTAGAAGAAAAAGTTTTGCTATTGGGTTTTGTTGAAAACATTGAAGGTTTTATGAAAAGCCTGGATGTTTTTGTTTTAACATCAATTTGGGAGGGATTTGGTTATGTAATTGTAGAAGCAATGGCGGCAAAAAAATCAGTTGTTGCTTTTAATATTACTAGTAATCCTGAAATAATAGCAGCCAACAAAACAGGGTTTTTAATACCACTCCCTGATATTAATAAGTTTTCAGAGCAGTTAAAAATTCTTGCTCAAGATGCAGCACTTAGAATAAAACTTGGAATTAATGGGAGAAAAAGAGTGGAAGAAAAATTTCAATTGAAGCTTATTATTAAAGAAATAGAAGCCTATCTTTTTAGTTAATATAACTCGTTGTATATTTATTAATTGAATATAGCGGCTTAATAGACAACAATTATTGAAATACCTTAAATCCGCAAGTGATTAGTTTGCGAGTTTAAAACTTTATTTTATGGGATAAAAGTAC
>PFUQ01000033.1 GCA_002790175.1 Flavobacteriales bacterium CG_4_9_14_3_um_filter_32_8 | reverse complement strand
TTATGTTTTAATTTTTATTATTTTTTATTGCAAAATTAATGATTAAACCTACGCCAATTATTAGTAATACTGCTCCCACGCTAAAAAAAGATTCGCACCAGGCCAATGCATTATTTTAAAAGAACTCCGAAAATAATACCAGCAAATGAAATAAAGGACAAAATAATACCAACTACTAAAAGTGTTTTCATTAATTTATTATTTACACACCCCTCCCCCTCTCAAGAGGGGAATCCAAACACACTAGCCCACTAATTTCATTGCATTATTAATTCCTTTTATCAACCTTTCCATCTCCTCATCAGAAATTACGGAGCATAAAAACCAAGCTTCAAACTGACTTGGCGGAATGTATATGCCATTTTCAATCATTCCCCAGAAAAATTTGGTAAATTGTTCGGTGTTACATTCTTGAGCTTCAGCAAAATTGGTGATTTTTTTATTGGAGAAAAACGGGTTAAACATTGAACCAAAATGATTCACAGTTAAGCCAATTCCATTTTCATTAGCTGCATCTAACAAAGCTTTTTCGAGTTGTTCAGCTTGTCGATTAAATTTATCGTACGGATTTTGTGCTTTTAGTTCTGTTAAGGTTGCTATCCCAGCAGCCATCGCCACGGGGTTTCCTGATAAAGTACCTGCCTGATACACATCGCCCAAAGGAGATACCATGTTCATAATTTCATTTCTTGCTCCATAAGCCCCTACAGGAAAACCTCCTCCAACTACTTTTCCTAAACAAGTAATATCGGCTTCAATACCTAATAACTCCTGAGCCCCTCCAAATTTAGAACGAAATCCAGTCATTACTTCATCTACTACCAATAAAATTCCTGCTTCTTTGGTGATTTTTCGTAATTCTTTAATAAAGGCATCAGTTGGTAAAACTACCCCCATGTTACCTGCAATTGGTTCAATAAAAACTGCGGCAATATCGTTGCATTCAGTTAGGTGCTTTTTTACCGAATCAATATTATTGTACTCAGCAATTAAGGTGTTTTTTACCGCATCGGCAGGAACTCCAGCACTTCCAGGCAAACTGTAAGTAACTAAACCAGAACCTGCTGCAACCAACAATGCATCGGAATGTCCGTGGTAACAACCCGCAAATTTTATGATGTGATTTTTATTGGTGAAAGCCCTTGCCAAACGAATGGCACTCATAATGGCTTCTGTTCCTGAGTTGACGAAACGAACTTTGTCCATTCCTGGAAAAACGTTGCAAACCATTTCAGCCAAAATAATTTCGTTTTCGGTACTTGCTCCAAAAGTAAAACCAGTACAAACTTGTTTTTGTACCGCTTCAATAACTTTGTTGTTGCCATGACCTAAAATCATTGGTCCGTAAGAAAGCACCAAATCAATATACTCGTTGCCGTCAACATCGTAAATTTTTGAGCCATGAGCTCGTTCCATAAATAAAGGATTTCCTCCTACAGATTTGAATGCTCTAACTGGTGAATTTACTGCTCCAACTAGGTGTTTTAATCCTTTGTTGTATAGTTCTTGTGATTTTTTGTTGTTCATCATAATCCTTTGTTTATCCCATTGAAGGGATTATAGGGGTGAAGTTATTGGTTGATTCACCCACCTCAATCCTCCCTCAAGGGAGGAAGTTTAATTTCTCAATTGTTGCCATTTAGTACCCTAGCTGCATCTTTAGCAAAATAAGTAATGATGATATCTGCACCAGCTCTTTTGATACCTAGCAAAGTTTCCATCATTACACGTTCTTCATCTATCCAGCCATTTCTGCCAGCAGCTTTAATCATGGAATATTCACCACTCACATTGTAGGCAGCAAGTGGTAAATTAAATTTATTTTTAACTTCTCGAATCACATCTAAATAGGCCAAAGCAGGTTTTACCATTAAAATTGCAGCACCTTCATCTACATCAGCTTGAGCTTCTTTAATGGCTTCCAATCGGTTGGCAGAATCCATTTGGTATGTTCTTCTGTCGCCAAAACTAGGAGCAGAATCGGCGGCATCTCTAAATGGTCCATAATAAGCCGAAGCATATTTTACCGAATAGCCCATAATAGGTATGTGTTGAAACCCGTTTTTGTCTAATTCGTCTCTAATTTCACGCACCACAAAATCCATCATACCAGATGGAGCAACCATATCCACTCCTGCTTTTGCTTGTGCCAAAACTTGTTTTCGTGTATTCACTAAGGTTAAGGTATTATCTACATCGTGTCCACACAAAACACCACAATGCCCGTGACTGGTGTATTCGCAAAAGCAAACATCAGCAATTACTTGAAGGGCAGGAAAATTCTTTTTGATGTAACGAATCGCCTCTTGAATCACTCCTTTGTCGTTCCAGCTTTCAGAACCTTCGGCATCTTTGTGCAAAGGAATTCCAAAAAGTAGTACCGATTTTATACCTAAATCAACTACTTCTTTTAATTCGTCATTGATTTGGTCTAATGAATAACGAAAAATTCCCGGCATCGAAATAATTTCTTTTTTTATGTTGGCACCTTCTTCAATAAAAAGAGGGTAAATAAAGTCGGAAACGTGTAAATGAGTTTCTCTTACAGCATCTCTAATTTCAGCAGTTTTTCGGTTTTCTCTAAGTCCTAATTCCATGGTTTTTAATTTTTGTGCAAATGTAAGTTCAAAAGTTGATAAAGTGGAAAGTTGAAAGTTAAAAGTTCATAAAGTTAGAAAGTCATTCTTACTTTTGAAAAAATGTTAATTCAAAACAATATCATACTTTTTGATGGTGATTGCAATTTTTGTGATTACTGGATTCGTTTTATCATTAAAAGAGATAAAAAAAACATTTTCAGATTTGCTTCATTAACCTCTGATTTTGGTAAACATTATATTACTATTCATCAAATAACGATAGATTCAATTATTTTGATTGAGAATGGTACTGTTTTTATTAAATCAACTGCTGCATTAAAAATCAGTAAACATTTATTTGGATTATGGAAAGCCGCTTATTTTTTTATCATCTTACCCACTTTTTTAAGAGATTTTGTTTATGATGTGGTGGCTAAAAATCGTTACAGATGGTTTAGTAAAAGGAGTTGTGATTTTACATCAAATGAAACTTTTAAAGATAAATTTTTAGTCTAACTTTGCATTGTGTACGCAGTTGTCGATATTGAAGCCACAGGTGGCAATCATATAAAAGGTAGAATTATAGAAGTTGCTATTTATATTTTCGATGGTGAAAAAATCATTGATGAATTTGCAACACTTATCAATCCAGAAACAAGTATTGATTGGTATGTTACCAAACTTACTGGAATTTCTAACAATACGGTAAAAGATGCCCCTAAATTTAAAGAGGTTGCAGAAAGAATAGCAACATTAGTGAAGGGGAAAATTTTTGTTGCTCACGATGTAGATTTTGATTACAAATTTTTAAAAACTGAGTTAAAAAAAGCAGGTTGTGAGTTTGATGAACCCAAAGCTTGTACCGTAAAATTAAGTGAAAAACACCTCCCAAATGCAACATCTTACAGTTTAGGAAATTTATGTGAAGAATTAGGGATAATTATTCCTGAAGGAGACAGACATCGTGCTGCTGGAGATGCTTTGGCTACTACTAAATTGTTGGGATTGTTGTTAGGGCTTGGGACAAAATAACCTCCTAATTCTGACTTGTTCTTTTGTCTATTTTCTGCGTTGCAAATTTTGCAAAGAGTCGCAAGCTATTAGCTTCAATTTGTGCCTTGAAAATAAACAAAATAACTTCGCCATCTCTATTGGACTTTATTTTGTACCAAGCCCTTAGGTAATGAAAAAGTTACGTAAATCTTACATGACTTTTTAAACTGAAACAACTACTAATAAAAATTTCTACTTAAATCTTGCGGAACTTCTTCCACTACTAAATGGATTTGGATATACGTATCTTAATGCAACTTCAAATGCTCCATAACTTTTTGATGCATCACTTAAATCAGAAGTGTTTAAATCATAACTAACACCCAATGTATAATTTGAAATTTCTATAAATGAGGTGATGATAAAGGCATCTTTTAATCTATACTGAGCACCTATTCCAATAGTTCCTCCTTTTAAATTACCTGTATATTTTGATGCTTCTTTAAATCGATATCCTATATTAGCACCTAACATTATTTCACTTAAACTACCTTGATATAGGTAAACTGCGGATGGTAAAATTGACATTGGGCTATTAGGAACTCCAATAATTCCTGTTATATGCCCCACCCATCTATAATATAAAGGGTCATCAACTATTGACTGTAATTCGGCTTTTGGTTTATTAATATGTTGAATGGAAACACCAGAAATAAGTAGTAATTGGTCATTACCAGTCATGTATCTTTCTCCTTTTCTATAAGTCCAGGTTAATCCCGAAGAGAAATCAGGTGCACCAGCAGATAAACCACCGCTTGTTTCCCCTGTATTTAATTGAGAATCGTATTTATAACCATCGTATTGGCTACCCCATTTTAGACTAGAATAATTGATAGATCGTTGAAAATATCCTCCTTGCACTCCCAATCCTAATGTATTGTGATCATCTAAATTAACGTGGTAAGCAATACACAGATTGGCATTAGTTTGACTCATTTCAGAATCCCCAGCTTTATCATTATAAAAGAAGATGCCACCTGCAAAATAGCCTGTTTTTTGGTTGGATTTATTAAAATTCATGTCATAACCAGCCATCATAGTCACGTAAGGCTCAGAAGAAACACTACTCCATTGAGTTCTATAGTTTAAGATGGCTCTCATATCGAATTCTGTTCCAGCATTAGCAGGGTTCAACTCTAAAGGTGTCATGTAAGTTTGAGAAAAATGGATATCTTGAGAAAATCCAATTTTGGTGACTATAATAACTATGAATATAATGGTTATCCTTTTCATAATGTGATTTATTAATTTGCTATAATTTTAAATTCAGTACGTCTGTTCTTTTGATGTTCTTCTTCTTTAGCTACTTCAGAAGTCAATTTATCTATTTCTGCATCTGAAACAATCAATTGTTTTTCGCCATAACCTTTTGCCACTAACCTACTTTTATCTACTCCTTTGCCCACTAAATAATCAACACATGATTGAGCTCTAGCCTGAGAAAGTTTGTCGTTATATGCATCACCACCTCTAGAATCGGTATGGGCAGAAAGCTCTACTTTCATTTTTTGATTGGCGTTCAATAATTCTATTACTTTGTTTAATTCGTTGTAAGAAGATGCTCTTAATGAAGCTTCATTGTAATCGTAAAAAATATTTTTAAGAACCACTTTTTTACCAACTTCCAATTTATCCAATTTCACATTTTTTTCTATTTCTTGAAAAGCTGCATCGACCGGAATATTAAAGTTTTCGGAATAAAATAAATATCCAGTAGCTTTAACGCTTATTCCATAGTTACGACCCGCAGGTAAGGAAACCATATATTTCCCAGAAGCACTGTTGGATTCAAATACTCCTATTAATTTATCTTCATCATTGTCATAAATTTCTATCGAAGCAAAAAGTGGTTCTCCTGTTTTTTTATCCGAAACAACTCCTTTTAACAATGTTAGTTTTGGTTTGTTAATCTCATCTATAAAAGCAACTCTATAGATGTCTCTTTTTCCTTTTCCATCTGTTTTAACCGATGTATAATATCCGTAATCTCCACTTGCAGTTAACACAAAACAAACATCATCATCTGCTGTATTTACAGGATATCCAATATTTTCTGGAGTACTCCATCTGCCTTTTTCATAAACACTTTTAAAGATATCAAAACCACCCATCGTATTATGACCTTTAGAACTAAAATAAAGCGTTTTACCATCTGGATGTAAAAAAATTGCATCTTCATCTTTCGATGTATTAATAATAGGACCAAGATTTTCTAAACTTCCCCAAACATTTTTTTTATCTTTTGTTGCTTTGTAAATGTCTTTTCCTCCTTGCCCTCCAGGTCGATTACTTACAAAATAAATAGTGTTTCCATCTGGTGAATAACAAGCAGAGGTTTCTTGATTTTTGGAATTGATGGGCTCTGGAAGTTCAGTTGGTTCAGACCATTTAGTACCTTTTTTTTCTGTAACATAAATGTTGCCATCTCCCTTTTTGTTATCTCTATAAATAAATAATTTTTGCCCATCTAACGACAAACCCACAGTAGCATCGTGAAATTCACTATTTATAGGGACACCTATATTTACAGCGTTTGTCCAATTCCCATTTTCTTTTTTAGAATAATAAATATCCTCAAAAAAATCTCCTATGGCTAAATCGGAATTTCCACCTGTCGTTTCTGGTCTTCTTGAGGTATAAAAAATCTCTGACTCATCAGCATTAATAACAGGAACATATTCTTCATATTCGGAATTAATGGCTTCAGTTAAATTATCAATTTTTACATTGATGGGTGTTTTAATTAATTTCTTGGCGTAAGTACATTCTTTTATTTTATTATCTACTTCTTCCAAAACTTTAACATCAATTTTACTGTTATTTGTTTTTGCTAAACGATAATATTTGATGGCATTATCAAAATCATTCCCAATATGATAGGCTTTTGCCATCATAAATAGGTAATATCCATCGAGTGCTTTATTTAATGAATATGCTTTTACAAAATATTCGGTAGCTTTTGATTTGTCGGCAGAATTTAAATAACAATCTCCAATCTTAGCGTTTAGCTCAGCGTTGTCAGGATTAAATTTATTTACAGCTAAAAACTCATCCAACGCTTTGTTATAAAAAAACCCATAATATTTAATATTTCCTTCTTGATAATGTTTCATTGCTGTTTTAAACCCTTCGGCATCAGATTTAAAATTTGATTTAGTGAACTCCACATTTTCTTGAGCAACTAACAAGTTGCCAAAAATGAAGATGCTTATTATAAAAGGTATTATTTTCATTTATTTTATCGAATTAGTGACACATTTCCTTTTAAAGAAATTTGTTCCCCATTAATAAGTGTTGCCTCTAAAGTGTATATAAACACAGCATTATTTAAATCTTTCCCATTAAAAGAACCATCCCAACATTGTTCCACATCCGTTGTTTCAAAAACAACTTCACCCCATCGAGCATAAACTTTAAAAATCATGGTTTCAATACAATTGTTGTAAACTATTAAACAATCATTACTGCCATCGCCATTTGGAGAAAAGGCAGTAGGAACAAAAAGTTCACCACAAATAATATCAACAAAAATAGTTACACATGCAGAGTTGATGCAGCCATTATTGGTTGTTGAAACACAGTAGGTAGTTGTCTGTTCTGGTGTTGCAGTTGGATTTGCACAGATGCTACAACTTAAATAATCAGTTGGACTCCATGAATACGTTGTTCCACCAGATGCAACTAAATCAACAGTTTGTCCTAAAACTATTGTAGTATCAGGACTTGGAGACACCGTTATTACTGGCAAAGGATTTACATTAATAGTATAAGTTGTTGTGTCGGAACAACTACCAATGGATGCTATTAAGGTATAAATAGTTGTGTCGTTCGGACTTACATTTATTGTTGTGGTGGTATCTCCAGTGTTCCAAGAATAAGAACCTCCTCCAAAGGCAGTTAATACCACTGAGCTACCAAAACATATTGTATTTGTTCCAGTAATAGCAGCAGTTGGTGGAGTTAATACATTAACTGTTACTTGATTAACGTTACTACATCCATTTGCATCTGTTCCAGTTACAATGTAAGTAGTAGTAGTAGAAGGATTAACGCTAATTACAGAAGTAGTGTCGCTTGTGCTCCAACTATAATTTATTCCACCTCCAGCTGTAAGTATAGTAGAATCTCCATTGCATAAAGTATTGTTTCCTGTAATAGTAATAGAAGGTAAAGGGTTTACAGTAATGGTCATAGTTACTATAGTTGCACACAATCCTGCGGTTGGCGTAAAAGTATAAGTTGTGGTAGCAGTATTATTAATTGCTGGCGACCAAATTCCTGTTACTCCATTGTTGGATGTTGTTGGTAAAGCAGTCAAAATATCACCACTACAAATTGGTGCAACTGCAGTAAAAGTTGGAGTAACATTCGGGTTAACGGTGATAGTCATTGTTGTTGTAGTTGCACATTGACCTAAAGTTGGCGTAAAAGTATAAGTTGTGGTGGCAGTATTGTTAATTGCTGGCGACCATGTTCCTGTTATGCTGTTGTTAGAAGTTGTCGGTAACGCAGCCAAAGCATCCCCGCTACAAATTGGTGCAACTGCTGTAAATGTTGGTGTGGCAGGAGTAGAATTAACAGTTATCGTCATAGTTGTTGTAGTTGCACATTGTCCTACTGTTGGAGTAAATGTATAAGTTGTGGTTACTGTGTTGTTGATGGCTGGCGACCAAGCTCCTGTTACTCCATTATTAGAAGTTGTTGGTAAAGGGGCTAATGTATCTCCACTACAAATTGGATTTACTGCTGTAAATGTTGGTGTTGTTGGTGCATTTACAGTAATGGTCATCGTGGTGGTGGTTGCACATTGTCCTACTGTTGGAGTAAATGTATAAGTTGTAGTAGC
>PFUQ01000100.1 GCA_002790175.1 Flavobacteriales bacterium CG_4_9_14_3_um_filter_32_8 | reverse complement strand
ACCAAGGTTTTCTATATTCCCCCAAATGCTATCATTAATCAATGTTGCTTTATAAATGTCTCTTCCTCCTAAACCAGCAGGTTTATCACTGGTAAAAAATAAAGTTTTTCCATCAGCAGAAATAGAAGCACTACCTTCCCAATGAGCTGTATTAACCTCGCCTAAAAGAGGTTTTGGAGTATCCCAATCGCGACCATTAATGGTGCTATAATAAATTTCACCTTTTTTATCTCGAGTATCTTTATAAATAAACAGAGTTTGCCCATCAGGTGAGAGTGCAATACAAGCGTCGTGGTCAAATCCATTAATATTTTCGCCTAAAGGAGTGGGGGCTGCCCATTCACCATTTTTTTTCTGAACTAAAAACATCTTCAAAACCTCCTTTTGATTTTCTTCCCATATACGTAAAAACTAGTACCTGTTCATCAGAGGAAACTACTGGAACATATTCGGCAGCTTCAGTATTAATAGGCGCTCCAATGTTAGTAATGGAAACGTCTAATGGATTTGCTACCAATTCTTTTGCATTTTTACAATATTGGATAAACTGCTCCGTAACTGGTCGTTGACTTTTAATGATATCTTGTGCTAAATATTCATTAAATAGGGTAATCGCTTCATCAAATTGATACGTTAAATGATAAGCCACTCCTAAATAAAATTTTACATCTGCGGAGTTTGGTCGATTTTCTGCAACTGGTTTTAAATATTGAACAGCTTTTTCGTAAGCATCTTGCTTTTTTAAGTAACACATTCCTAAACGATACATGATGTAATACTCTTCTGGAAATGATACATTTAATTGCTGATAAATGGGCAAAGCAGCTAAATAATTAGCTTCTAAATACATTTCTTCTGCTTTGTCTAATTCAGCTTTATCGGCAGGACTAAACTCCTTTGTATTTAATGTTATCGTTTTGTTTTGACCAGAAATAGCTATAGAAAAAATAGAAAAAATAACTACCAAAAGAAAAAATCTAAACCGTTTCATTTAAGAAAATGATTAATTAAAAGAAATAAAAGTAATAAATTATTATGGAATCTTAAAAACGACTTTTATTTCAAATGTTCGTCAACCAACTCTAGCTCTTTAAACCATTCTTCACCAAATTTTCTAAGGAGTGGTTCTTTTAAAAATTGATAGGTTTTAACTCCTAATTTTTCTCCAAGAACGCAAGCATCATCACAAATATTCCAATACGCATAATTTACAGCAGTAAAATCTTTGTATTTAGTTAAACGAACAGGAAATAAATGACAAGAAATTGGTTTTTTAAATTTTGTTTTTCCATCATTGTACGCCATTTCTATGGCACATTTTGTTCCTCCTTTTTCATCAAAAACAACATACGCACATTCTCCTCCATCCACCAACTGAGTAACAAACTCACCATCGTCATCAATTACATAAAGATCTTCTTCGAGTGCTTTAATTGCCTTTTCGGAAAGGTATTCTTTAACTATCGGAAACACCTTTTCCAATTCAGCCAACTCTTCATCTTCTAGCGGTGCTCCTGCATCACCCTCAATACAACACGCCCCTAAACAAGCGTTCAAGTTGCAAACGAATTTCCGTTCTAATAACAATTCTGAAATTACAGTGTCTTTTATTTGAATCATTTTGCAAAAATAGAATTTAGAAACTAAAGAATTTGATTAGTTTATGGCTAAATTTTTAAGAATGGATATGGTTTCGGTAAGCATATCATCAGTAAAATTTAAGTGCGTTACCATTCGTATTTGCTGAGGACCAAATGCCACCACTTTTACATTTTTTTCTGCTAATTTTTTGATGATACTTTGGTAATCGATGGTATCAATAATTTCAAAAACAACAATGTTGGTGTAAACAGGCAATACTTCTTTTACAAAAGATACGCTTTGAAGTGTAGCACCCAATTGTTTTGCTCGTTGATGGTCTTCTTTTAACCGTTGAATGTTGTTTTCTAATGCATAAATTCCTGCCGCAGCCAAATATCCTGATTGACGCATTCCTCCTCCAAATATTTTTCGTATTCGTCGTGCTTTTTTTATAGCTTCAGTTGTTCCTAATAATAGAGAGCCAACAGGAGCTCCTAATCCTTTGGAAAGACATACCGACAAGGTATCAAATTGAGATCCTATATCTAATGCAGTATAATTTTTTTCTACAATGGCGTTAAAAATCCGAGCACCATCTAAATGGAGTTTTAATCCTTTATTAGTGCATAGTGTTCTGATTTTTTTAATTTCTTCTAATTTGTAAATAGTTCCGCCTCCTTTATTACACGTATTTTCTAAACTTACCAATTGAGTTTCTGGAAAATGCACATCATCAGGATTAATGGCTACTTCAATTTGCCGTGCAGTTAATCTTCCATTAGTTCCTTTTAATAATTTTGAGGCTAAACCTGAATTAAAACCAATACCACCCCCTTCATATTTGTAAACATGAGAAAGCTCGTCACAAATAATTTCACCAGGAGGGTTTGAGTTAATTTTAATAGCAATTTGATTAGTCATCGTTCCAGAAGGACAATAAACCGCAGCCTCCTTTCCAAAAATAGCAGCCCCTAATGCTTCCAATTTATTTACCGTTTCATCATCACCGAAAACATCGTCACCAACAATTGCATTAAACATGGCTTCTTTCATGGCTAATGTTGGCACTGTAACTGTGTCACTTCTTAAATCT
Source organism: Flavobacteriales bacterium CG_4_9_14_3_um_filter_32_8 (assembly GCA_002790175.1). Classification (GTDB taxonomy): domain Bacteria; phylum Bacteroidota; class Bacteroidia; order Flavobacteriales_E; family Vicingaceae. The sequence continues at coordinate 5,753 of PFUQ01000100.1, read as the reverse complement.
ACAATCATGTTCTAAATTTTCAATAAAAGTATTAAAATTATTATTAGCTTTGCAATCCTAACAAAAGGTTCCGTGGCCGAGTGGTTAGGCAATGCTCTGCAAAAGCATCTACAACGGTTCGAATCCGCTCGGAACCTCAACAAAAAACCCCATCCGTCAGCTGACGGATGGGGTTTTTTAGTATCGGTATCTATTTACCGTATTAAGCTAAATGCACCTTTCTTAAAATATTCAACACCATCTTGTCCTAAGGCATTAATGATATAAAAATAAGTTCCATCAGGACATTCGGAGCCAGAAGTAGTTCTTCCGTCCCAGAAGCCATTTACATTATTCCATGAGTACATTTTTTGCCCCCATCTATTGAAAATAACACAATCAACTGATTCTAAATTAACTCCATCAACTGTAAATACATCATTAGAGCCATCAACATTAGGGGTAAATACATTAGGAATAAGAATTACTGATTCACCAAAAGCATCTATCGTGATAGATGTTGTGTCAAAACAAAAGCCGTCTGTAACAATTAATGTTACTGTGTATCCTCCAATGTTGGTATAAATAGTTGATGGCTCAAACACTGTACTTGTATCTCCATTGCCAAAATCCCACCAATAAGTTATTCCAGCACCAGTTGAACTAGTATTATCAAAGAAAACGCTTAATGGAATAGGTCCAGTTGTTGGCGTAGCATTAAAACCAGCAATAACACCACCAACAACTACTACAACGGAATCCATTCCCGAAGAACAAGTTCCGGCTTCATTTGCATAAAAAGTAAATGTTCCTATGCTTGTGGAATTAATTGAAAGTGGACTACCTGTTCCTACAACAATAGTTCCAGCAGCATCGCTATACCAAGTGATAACCCCATTTCCGCTGCCTGTTGCAGTTAAAATTATTGGTGAATCAAAGCAAACTGGCACTACAGGATTTACAGTAATACTTCCTAAAGGGTTTACTGTTAAAGTTGTTTCTATGATACTATCACAACCTAACGATGTAGTATAAGTATCATAATATGTTCCTGCTGCTGTTTGAAATGCACCTCCTAACAAAATGCTATCTCCTTGGCATATCGCAGCATTAACAGGTATTGTAATGGTTGGATCAACAGTAAGTGTAGTTGAAATAATACTATCACAACCGTTTGTTGTGGTTAAATTATCGGTATAAACACCACTACTTGTTTGGTAAGCACCTCCTAACAAAATACTATCTCCTTGACAAATTTGAGCTGTTTGAGGTATTAAATAAGTAGGATTAATAGTTATTTGGAATGAATCAAGTGCTGCTGCACAGCCACCTGATGCTGCAATGTTGTTGTAAATCGTATAAGTTCCTGCTGAACTAGTTGTTAAATCTAACTCGCCTGTAGTTGTACTTATAAAGATGATACCAGCTGGTGTTGCTGAAAATGTTCCTGCAAAATTCCCTGCTCCAAACACAGGTAATTCGTTGGTGTCTCCTTGGCAATAAGGTGAATTAGTATAAGTAAAAGTGGCTCCTGGAGCATTCACTATATTCACCACTAAAGAATCTAATGAAGGGCAAGGATTTCCTGCTGCTATTGTATTGTAATAGACAGTAAAAGTTCCTAATCCACTTGTGGCTAAATCAATTTCACCCGTGGTTCCATTTATTACACCTGGTGCAGACATTGTAAATGTTCCGCCAAGCGTTCCAGATAAGGTTGGTAATGGATTTGTTCCTGTGATACAAAATGTAGTTGGCGAATAAGTAAATAATGCTGAATCTACTTGCAGAACTTCAATTGTAGTCGAATCAATAGCAGCAGCACAACCGCCAGAAGCAACAATCGTATTATAAACAGTGTAAATACCTGATGAACTGGATGATAAATCAATTGCTCCTGTTGAAGTATTAATACTTAATCCTGTCGCTGGGTTTGTTGAGAAAACACCACCACTTGCTCCTAGTCCAAAAGTTAAAATTGGATTAACAGCATCTTGACAATATTGAGCTGCATCATAACTAAAACTGGCACTTGGTGCTGCAGTTATCGTTACTTGAACTGAATCTAATCCTGGACAAGGATTACCTGCACTTGTGGTATTATAATAAACCATAAAAGAACCTAAACCACTTGTGGCTAAATCAATTTCACCTGTGGTTCCATTTATTACACCTGGTGCAGACATTGTAAATGTTCCACCTGCAACACCAGTAATAGTTGGTGTAGGGTTTGAACCTGTCAAACAAAAAGTTGTTGGTGAATAGGTAAAAGAAGCGTCATCAAGTGCTGTTATAGTTACAGTTGTTGTTGCTATCATTTGAGGACACGTTGGCGTTGCGTCCACTGTAAATGTTACCGTATATGTTGCAGCTGTACTCAAACTTGGATTAATTGCTCCTGTATTTGGATCAATGGATAATCCTGCTGGTGATGATGTGAAAACACCAGTAAAAATACCCGTATGAGTTACGTTTTGTGGTGTTGTTAAATCATTACAAAAAGGACCATTGTAGGTAATCGTATCTTGTTCACAAATAGGGATTACAGATAACACCCATGGTGAAAAAGTAGTTTGCCCTACAAAAGGACCAGCAGAACCAATTCCTGCTACAACTCCTGGCGTACCAGGAGTAACTGGGGCATCCCAAGCTGTTCCATTCCAATGTTGAGTCCTTACATTTCCAGTTGGGTTATTGGTTGTGTTTTCAATTCCTCTGTATGAAAATGTTAAATCTGCGGTAGTCGTTGCTTGAATATCCCAAAAACGGTCTATTGCATATTGAACAGAATCAGCAAAATTGAACATATTGGTTACAGGACCAACATTGGTAGCAGCGGGCCTAGGAAAGTTAGGGACATCGGTAAACCAAGTTGAAGTTTCTATATTACTTGATACAGCTGTTGTTTTGTTGAAAGTAAAAGGAATGTAATCGGCAGAATTTCCTGCAACTCCAAATGGAAAAATGTAGTTTCCTGTTCCTGTACCAGCTATCCATTTCACAAAATTGTATTGGTTTTCGGAATGAATGTGTCCACTTAAACGTGTAATTCCAGCAGTATTTGATTCATTTACGACCAAATAAACAGGGGTTCCTGCAACACCACCATTCAATACAGTAATGCCACCGTTTAAAATCAACGTATTTTGTGCTTGGACAAAAGAACAACACGAAACAAGCAAAACAAAGAGAGTTACGCTGTTCCAATAGTTATGTTTGAATGTTTTCATTTTGTATAGTTTAGGTTCAAATAATGATTAAAAAAGATGAATTAAAAATTATTTGTTTTCTAAAGCTTCTATTCTTTTTTCTAATTTTTCAATAATTACTTGTTGTTCTTTTATTGCTTGAGTAAGAATAGGCACCATTAAAGTATAATTTACCACCTTCATAGTTTCCGTTTTACGTTCAGAAGAAATACCACTTGTTTTTTCCGTATTTGCATTAAGGACTATAGTTTTGTCCTTTACCAATTCTGGTATAACTTTTTCTAAATCTTGTGCAATAAAGCCATATGTTAATCTATTTTCATCAAAGCCAATCTCTGGATACTTATCTGTATCAAAGTAATAAGAAACAGGATCAAGGCGAGAAATTAATCCTAAAGCTTCGCCAATAGGTTTAATTTCTTTTTTAAATTTTTTATCAGAAGCTGTCCAAACACCTCCTGGGGTAAATACATCTGCACTTGTATATAATGCCCAACCTGAATAAGCACCAGCGAAAAACAAAGTAGCTTCAACTCCAGTACCGCTTTCATTATTTGCACTCCCAGTAACACCAATACCCCCAGACCCAGTAGTTGTAGCATTTAAGCTAAGCCCTATAACAGCTGAGGCGGCAAAAGCTGAGGCAGAATAATTTGTAACCCCTAAGAATACTCTACTTCCATTACCAGTAGAAGTATGTTGGAAACGTGCCATAGCATCAGTAGTTCCAGTATGATCATATTGATTTAAAAATATTCCACCACTATTACCAGCTACAAAGTTTACAGGACAAACGGGAGCAGTTACTCCGTTTAATCCAATATATCCATTAGCTTCAATAGTCATTCTTTCTAAACCACTGGTGTACATTCTAAAATCTATTGCATTATTAGTTCCTATACGGTCGGCAGCAGCAGCTGTGTTACCTGTAGTTAACCATGCTGCTGCAGTGGAAGTAACAGGTCCACCAGAACCGGCAGTTCCATTAACTGTAACAGTTCCATTTGCATTAAATGTTGGCGTAGTTAACGTCCAACTTGGCCCCATGGGTCCAACAGGTCCTTGAATTCCCTGAATACCTTGTGGTCCAGCAGGTCCAACTGCTCCTGCGGGTCCAGTTAATCCAATTGGTCCTTGTGGCCCGACAGCACCAGCAGGTCCAGTTAACCCGATTGGTCCTTGTGGGCCTGTTGCCCCAGTTGCTCCAGTTAATCCTATCGGTCCTTGTGGACCTGTTGCTCCTGTTGCCCCAGTTAATCCTATAGGTCCTTGCGGTCCAGCAGGTCCTTGTGGTCCAGCAGGTCCGATTGGTCCTTGTGGCCCAACTGCACCAGCAGGTCCTTGTGGTCCTAGAGCTTGTATCCAAGCAGCACCATCCCAATACCAATAACCAAGAGCACCGCCAGTCATAGCAGCATTGGTGTTATAAACTAACAAACTTGTTGCTGGAGCAGGTATTGTAACAACATCTGTTGTGTTTAATAACGCTACTCTCGGAACTAAAAGTCCTTTATTTGGGTAATCGATGTCCAATGCTGCAGAGGCATTTGGAACTGCCCCAGTTGTATTTATTCCCACATTTTGTGAAAACAAAAAAGTGGAAAAAGAGATTAAAACTAAAGTTAGAAATAGATTTTTCATAATATATAATTTAAGTTGTTTTTTATGGAAATAATTAAAAATAATAATACTAAGACGACACTTAATTAATAGAGGTTGCATATTAAAAACAAATTTATTAAAAAAATCCAAACAATTTGTTTGGATTTCTAAAGAATTATACGCTATTAAATAATTACTACTCTGCAGCAATTTTAAATTTCACAATAAACTCATCATCTATCATTTTATCACCCAATCCTTCAAAAAATTTACCTGACCCATATTTGATGTCATATAGGGTTCTATCTATTTTTACCTCAGCAAAAGCAGCTAATTTCCCATCTTTAACTTCAATAGTTGCTGGAAATTCAATGGGTTTACTAATTCCTTTAATGGTTAAATTACCATTAACGATATATTTGTTGCCCTCAATGTTTTTTACTGAGTTAATTTCTAAAGTGGAAGCTGAATGATTCTTTACATCAAAAAAATCGGCAGAATTCAAATGGTCTAACAATTTTTGTGACCATTCACCTTCCATGTCAGTGTTGGTAATACTATTCATGTCAATTACTACTTTACCTGTTTTAATAATGCCATCAACAACTTGTAGCGAACCTTCTTTGATGTTTATTGCTCCAGTATGTTGACCTGTTACTTTTTTCCCAATCCATTCAATACTACTTATTTTTGTATTAATTTTTAAATCTTGTTTTTTGTTATTGACAAAAGATGACAAGAATATTCCTGATAACGCTACTATGCTTAATAATAAAATTGTTTTTTTCATTTTTTCTAGTTTTAAATTTAGTTACAAAAATATGTATATACATTTAATGTTACAACATTAATTTGAAAAATATTTTTATTATGCATGTTTTTAAATAAAATAACTAGTTAATTCTTTTTTTCCAGACTTGGTATTTGTAGATAATGCCCTGCTCGTTAATATAGTAGATATGT
>PFUQ01000243.1 GCA_002790175.1 Flavobacteriales bacterium CG_4_9_14_3_um_filter_32_8 | reverse complement strand
TTTAAAGGCTATATGATTTGTTCGGGGTTCCAACCCATATTTATTACATCTAAAATTCCCATGCTGGCGCGAGTTTAGCGTAGCGTAACTCGTTCCATTTATAATCCCTACTCATAATATAATATTAAACTTTTTGATTAGCTTACCACATGTTACACTTCGTTAAACTTGCGGCAGCGAGAGGTAACTCGTTCCGTTTACAATTCAACTAAGTCCAACATTCCTTTTTCTCCTGAAAATGACTTTGCACTGCTATATTTCCAATCACAAATCGCTGTAACAAATCCTGCTATTACTGGGTTGTTATGTATGTAGTCAATTTTTTGTTCAATTACTTCATTACTCCATAACTCAATTGGTTTATTGTGTTGCTGCCAAAATTGTCGATTCTTAACATTACTGTTTTTCTTTGCTGCTCGTTCCATCATCCACAACATCCATTCTTTTCTGCTTTCCTGTATATTTTCTATTATTGCTTTCTGAACTTCTTTGGAAGTATGTCTTTTAAAATCTCGAATCAAATCTGATGGGTTATTATTTTTTGCCTTAAAAACTAAATGGATGTGGCTCGGCATAATACACCAAGCGGCTATTTCCATACCCTTTTCTTTTTGGCAATAGGTTAAACTTTCTATAATTTTTTCACAATATAATTCTCGTACAAACACATCTATCCAATACACTACTGCAAAACTTACAAAATACAATCCTTCTTTGTTATGAAATTTATAATTTCTGCTCATACAACAAAATTAAACTTTTTGATTAAATTACCACGAGTTACGCTACGCTAAACTCGAGGTAGCGATTGGTTCCATGCAAATGCTTTAAGTAGTAGTTTTATTTTATACGCTTAGAAAAGTGGAGGATAACAGATAATTATTAAATTTGTTAAATGTCGGATTCAAAAATATATTATGCCATAGGTGAAGTTGCCAAAATGTTTGAGGTAAATACTTCATTAATTCGTTTTTGGGAAAAAGAGTTTGATATTATTAAACCTAAAAAAAATAAAAAAGGCAATCGTTTATTTACCAAAGAGGATATCGCTAATTTCCATGTTATCTTTCATTTGGTGAAAGAACGAGGTTTTACCTTAGAAGGAGCTAAGAAAAAACTAAAAGGCAATAAAGAAGATACCATAAAAAATGCAGAGATTGTACAATCTCTGCAAAAAATTAAAGGTTTTTTAATTGAACTAAAACAAGAACTCTAGAGCTTAATCATTTTCTGAGTTTTAATCAAAACTCCATCTCCATAAACTTTTATAAAATAAATTCCATTGGTATAATTATTCTTAAAATTGGCAATGGAAGTGTTGTTGAACTCAATTTTATTAATCATTTTACCAGTAACCTCATAAACTTCAACTCGCACAACTTTGGCTATTGAGGTAAGTTTAATTGTTAACTCGTCAGTAAAAGGGTTAGGATAAATAAAATTATCATTCGCTTTTTTGTTAGCATCTACTATCCCAACTTGAGAGGAATCTACCACCATAAATTTATCAAAACCTCCCTCCGAAACATGCCCTGCGGGTATATCCATTGCTCTTACCATCAATTGCATAGTAGCAGTTGGAGTAATTACACTTGAAACTTGAATGGTTTTTGAAGCCCAAGTACTCATCGTAGCGTCATTTACAGTAGAAAAATCAATTACAACAGTAGTAGAACCATTGGATAGTTCAACTACCAACGAATCGTTTGGTCCACCAAATCCACCACCATTATAAAACCATCTATCAAAATGAAGATAAGCATCACCATAAGTAGAAATATCAAAAATTGGTGATGTTAAAGTTGTTTGTCCTCCATCAATATCATCAGTACCGGCTCCTCCGCCTCCATTTCCTGTAATGTAAGCTTCATCCATACAATCTGTTGGGGAGTCTTCTCCAGGATTTGCCAAATCACTTCCATTGGTAGTTCCTACTGGAATACCTTTTTCCCAATCTCCAGAAGTTGGATTTCCAGTTACTGTCCAACCTAAATCAAAAGTAAAATCATCATAATAACCAGTATTTAGTTGAAATACATGTGTATTTCCAGCTAAATCGAGATTTTGATTACTCAAACAAAGTTGGTTGTAACTCCATTTTCCAATGTAAACGTCATAATAATCTTCTATGAAATTAGGTACAGTAAAATTTCCACTCGCATTAGTTTGAACGGTAGTAGTAAACAAAGGGTTAGTAATAAGCACTTTCGCATTTGCAATAGGATTTAGGGTAACAGCTTCAATAATTTGTCCTTGTAAGGTAAAAGGTACGATAGGAACTAACTCTACATTTAAAGTAGTGGTGTTTCCAGAAGAAAGTACAACGCCTGTTATCGTTTTAGTTTTATATCCAAACTTTGTAAAAGAAATACTGTAAGTTCCAGCAGTTGCAATACCTGTTTGATAATTCCCTAAAATATTGGTGTTGGTAGAAGTTGTTGTGGAAACAATATTGATTTGAACCGCATCCAAATTAAAAGTTGTTGTAGAGTCTTTAACATTTCCTACTAAAAAAGATGCGGGTGTATAGGTTGGACCTAAAACATATAAACCATTTTCGATATCACTTGCAATAATTAAACCTGAAGGTAGCCAAGGATAAACTCCCCAACATCCATTAAAACCGTTACCCGAAAAGGCTGGAGAGGTGTCGTAATTTCCTACCTCAATCATGTTGGTTGGGTTACTCACATCATGAATGGTAACTCCATCCCGATAATAAGAAGTAATGATGTAATTATTCATAAAATGAACATTATGAATAATTGGTAATTGTCCTGGGTTAGATTGAACCCTATCCGATTCACTAATGTTAGAAAGGTTACTTACATTATAGGCTCCAATAAATGCATTACTTTGTTCATCGGTAGTGTAAAGTGTTTGACCATCATCAGAAATCCAACAATTGTGTGTAAAAAAACTTGGTGTACTTTGTGTTGCCATGGTTACTGGACTCGATTTTGTACTCACATTAACAACGGTAAAAAATCCGTCATTAATTGCTGCTCCCCATAAGGTATCTCCCCTTACCATGCCGTCGTGTAAATAGTAGGTGTTATATCTTCCGGCTTCTATAGGGTTTTCTGGATTAGGGTTTAAGTTAAGTATAATTGCACCTCCTACTCCATTATTGGCACCAAAAATATAACAATATCCATTTTCATCGATATACAAATTATGAGCTGATGCAAAAGGGTAGGTTGAACCAGTATATTGAGAGACATCTCCAGTTGTAATTGGTCCAGGCAAATTTGACAAATCAATAATTTTAAGTCCATTTGCACTTTCATTGGTAATATAAGCGTGTTTATTCCATGTTTTAATATCTCTCCAAATGGAAGAAGCTCCTGGACTAAAAAAAACTTCTACAGGTGAAGATGGGGTAGAAATGTCCACAATAGAGGTACCGTTATTAGTACCAACAATGGCATATTCTTTTCCTGTACTATCCACATAACCCCAAATATCACTTAAATCGCCATGACCAGGAAATGTTAGTTGTCCAATTAAATTGATATTAAGTTGTGCATTAGCCGAAAGTGTTTGAAATAGAACAACTGAAATAAAAAGTATCTTTTTTAGCATCTCATGAAATTTAGTGAAGAATTAGGATGCAATTTAGAAATTATTTTGTTAATTAATAATAAAATTATATGAAAGGGTTAAAAAGCTATACCAACGGTTATTAATCAACTATTAATGTGTTACACTTTCTAGGGTATAATCATAAAATCGAACAATAGTTGAACTCATGTTTTCATAACCACTTTCGACACCAGTTTTCACAAAATCAAACTGTATTGACATTCCTTTGAAAGGTTCTAATGATGTTTCCGAAAACAAAGAACCATTTTTAACTAAATTATTACCAAAATAGTAAGCCAAATCAAAACCAAAGAAAGCATTTTGTAAAGGATAAGTTTCTGTTTTTTTGATATAATTTTTAACAAACAGAGCTGTTGTGGAATCATTATAATCAATAAATTTTTCTGTACAATAATGTACATTTAGTTGTTGAAAATATTCTAAATCAATATTTTCAAATTTCATCCATTCTTCCAATCCAATCAATGTAACTCTGTAATCTTGATATTCTCTTTTATTTAAAGTGGTAGATAAAAAATTAAATAAATTGGTAATAAAGGTTTGTTCGGTAGCAGGAACAAAAATCACATTATTTTTATCTCTTTTTAAATTACTCACCACGTCAGCAATGTTGTAATTTATTTTTAAAGTTTTAATGGAAGAATATACCGATGTATCTTTATAATTTAATAATTGATTGTTATAGGTTTTAACATAAAAATCAACTAAAGCTTTTTCCTTTGCTTTTTCGTATTCTATTGCTAATAAATTTTCGGTCTTAAAACTATCAACAACTAATGTACATATTTGTTTAATGCTGGTAGATTTTGAAGGGACAGCCTTAAAAACGTATTCATTTCCTAAAAGCGTTTTATTGCTTTGTTTTACTGGAGAAATAAGTGGAATGTGATGTTGTAATGCAAAATCTGCAACATCATTAAAATTATCATAATCAAGTGGTCCAACGATTAAGTCTAATTTTTTAAATTCTGGCTGTTGCAAAATAGTATAAATTAGAGTAGAATCACTACCTTTTGTGTCATAAACATACACTTTAAAGCTAATTTTATCTGTTGATATTGAATCTAAAGCCATTAAAAAACCGTTATAAAATTCTATAGCAAATCTAGCTTTTGGATATATTGTTTTTTCTTCCACAGCACTTCTATGCTGAACCATTTCTGCATTTTCTTCTAAATAGAAAGGCAATAATAATCCAATAGCATATTCCGATTTTCTATTCACTTTAGTATTATTAACCGAAGTTTGTATTTTATTAATTGGAACATTTAATGCCTGATTACTATTTGCCAATTCGGATGGGTTAATTTTAATTGGAATGTTAATTTTTTCGCCTATTTTTAATCCTTGTGTTAGCCCTCCATTTACTAATAAAATAGAATCAACTGTAGTATGGTAAAATTTACTTAATGAATATATCGTTTCTCCTTGTTTAACAACATGTGTTTTATAGGTAGGATTTACAGATTCAACAATTGTTGTATTCGTATTCTTTAAACCAGAAACTGGTATCTTAATAATTTGACCTTCTTTTAGCCCCTCACTAATTTCTGGATTTGCAGCAATAATTTCTTGTTGTGTTACTTGGTAAAGTTTGGCAATGGAATAAAGGGTTTGCAATTTTTGGACTTCATGATTGATGTAGTTTCCATCAACAGTAGCTATTATTGAAAGGTCTTTTTTTATAGGAATAAATATTTTTTCACCAACACTTAATCCGTCTTCAACACTCGGGTTTTCAGCTTTGATAATTTCTAAGGGAACATTGTATTTCTGATGAATAAAATAAAGTGATTGTCCTTTTTCCACAAAGTGTATATAATAACTCTTTCCATTAATTTGATGTACTTCTAATGAATCGGATTGGGCACTAACATTTAATGCTAAAGGCATTGTTAGTAGTAAAAAAATAACTTTTGCTATGCTTTTTAATTTCTTCATATTCAATCTTCAGTTCTCAGTCCTCAAATTATTAATTTTCCGACTGCCAACTGAGAACTAGTTTTATTCCCATTCTATTGTTGCTGGTGGTTTAGAACTAATATCATAAACTACTCTATTTACACCTTTCACTCTATTAATAATTTCATTCGAAATTTTTGCTAAAAATTCATAAGGCAAGTGGCACCAATCAGCAGTCATACCATCTGTAGATTCTACTGCTCTTAATACTACTGCTTTTTCATAAGTTCGTTCATCACCCATAACACCAACCGATTGAACAGGCAATAAAATCGCTCCTGCCTGCCAAACACTATCATATAATCCTGCTTCTCTCAAACCATTGATAAAAATATGATCGACCTCTTGCAAAATTTGTACCTTTTCTAGAGTAATGTCTCCTAAAATACGAATGGCAAGACCTGGTCCTGGAAATGGATGTCTTCCTAACAAATTTTCATTTAATCCTAATGTTTTTCCAACCCTTCTTACCTCGTCCTTAAAAAGTAATCGAAGTGGTTCAACAACTTTCAATTTCATGTAATCTGGCAGACCACCAACATTGTGATGTGATTTTATAGTTTGAGATGCACCTCCATTTACCGAAACAGATTCGATTACATCGGGATAAATAGTTCCTTGTGCCAACCATTTAACGTCTGAAATTAAGTGTGCTTCTTCATCAAAAACTTCAATAAAAGCTTTACCTATTGCTTTTCGTTTAGTTTCTGGGTCTGAAATTCCAGCCAACGCATTATAAAATTTATTTTTAGCATCAACACCTTTCACATTCAATCCTAAATGTTGGTATTGATTTAACACACTTTGGAATTCGTCTTTCCGTAATAATCCATTGTCAACAAAAATACAATACAAATTTTTTCCAATGGTTTGATGTAATAATGTGGCTGCAACTGTAGAATCTACTCCACCCGAAAGTCCTAAGACTACTTTATCGTTTTGTAATTTATTTTTTAATTCAGCAATCGTAGATTCCACAAAAGAAGCTGGTGTCCAGTCTTGGGAAAAACCACAAATATTAACAACAAAGTTTTTCAACAATACCATCCCTTCTGAAGAGTGATAAACTTCTGGATGAAATTGTATTCCGAAAGTTTTTTCTCCTATAAATTGAAAACCTGCTATATCTACATCAACTGTACTAGCTATTATTTCAACATTTTTGGGAGCATTTTTTATGGTATCTCCATGACTCATCCACACTTGAGAATTATTGCTCATCCCTTTGGTGAGCTCATTTGTGTTATTCACATAAGATAAATTCGCTCTTCCATATTCTCGTATTTTAGAAGGCAATACCTCGCCACCTGAAATTTGTGCCAAATATTGTGCTCCATAACAAACTCCAAGTAACGGTAACTCCTTTCTTATGAGTGATAAATCTGGTTTTGGAGCATTTTCTTCCCTAACAGAATAGGGGCTTCCAGAAAGAATCACTCCTTTCCAATCTGTATCTAAACTAGGAATTTTGTTATAAGGATGAATTTCACAATACACATTTAACTCTCTTACTCTACGAGCAATTAACTGCGTGTATTGAGAACCAAAATCTATGATTAGTAATTTCTCCATAATTGCGGCAAAGATAAAGGATGTAAATTGAAAACAATATTTTTATTGAATCATCTTTTTAATGGATTAAATTATTTTTAAACAATTGTTAATAATTAGATAACTCAAAATTAACATTATCAAGTGGTTGCAAAACAAATTTTGCTTAATTTAGCATTAATTTAAGTGATCACCCTATAGGGATATTTTTTCCCGAAACCGCTTAACCCATTTTGATAAAGAATGTTTAAGAAGGTTATCATATCAATAATAGTTTTACTTACAACTTCATTTGGTGGGTTTGCTCAGACAGTTTTTATTAATGAAATTCATTATGATAATACTGGAGCAGATGCTAATGAAGGGGTCGAAATAGCTGGACTAGCAGGTACAGATTTATCATGTTATACGATTTACTTATATAATGGATCTGGTGGAGCAAATTACACTCCAACTACCATCTTATCAGGTACCATTGATGATGAAGGTTGTGGCTATGGAGCTGTATGGTTCTCGATAAGTGGAATACAAAATGGTAATCCTGATGGTATTGTTCTATATAATACATGTACTTCAAGTGTAATTCAATTTATCAGTTACGGAGGTACTTTCACTGCAACAAATAATGTTGCAAACGGATTAGGCTCAACTGATATTGGAGTTACAGAAGCTAGTGGATCAGCCGTTGGTAATTCACTACAACTAGGAGGTACTGGTACAATTTATACTGATTTCACATGGGCAGGATCAGCAGCAAATTCAATGGGTAATATAAATCCAACCCAAGACTTTTGCAATTGTGTCCTATCAGCCGAGCCCACTACCAATTCTTCCCTCTTAACTTTTCCAAATACAACTTGTAGTAGTATTCTATTAAACTGGACAGTTGGTAATGGTGCAAAAAGAATGGTAGTTGCTTCTTTAGCTCCAATTGTAGGAACTCCTACAGACCAAACTAATTATAATGCCAATGCAGTTTTTGGCTCTGGAGCTACAATAGCTGCTGGTGAGTTTGTTGTTTTTAATGGTGCTGGAAATAGTGTTACTGTTACTGGGTTAGCTGCTTCTACAACATATTACTTTGCCATTTTTGAGTATAACGGAACTACCATCAACTGCACAGAAAATTACTTTTTAACTGGAGTTTTAACAGGGAATACCTCTACCATTGCTTGTTCTGCTCCTATTTGTTCAGAAATTACAGGTATTTTGGTTGATGCGTGTGGTGGTGCTATAGAAGGAATTAATGAATTTTTTACATTCACCAATGGTAATAGTAATCTATACTTAGATAGCCTTACAGCTACTTTTCCTTCAGGTGGTTCTTTCTGTAATTCTGGATGTGGTGCACAAAATTGGACAACTAACGCAGTTTATACTGATTCATTAAATACGTG